>CAYGKX010000038.1:4733-16517 GCA_964350225.1 uncultured Rhodospirillaceae bacterium
CGGAGGGTCCATGACTTCGAACGCCCCGCGCCTACATCGTCCCCCAGTCCCGGCAGGTCAACACCGGGCGCGTTTCGGCGCGGCGATAAAGCCCTATCGGGTCGCCGGCAGCGACGCTATAACCCAGCCATGTTCCGGATCCAGAAATACGTATTCCGGCAGGTCGCCATCTCGACGGCATTCATCGTCGTGACGCTGACCGCCGTTATTTGGCTGACGCAGTCGATGCGTTTCGTCAAATACATCCTGAACAAGGGCTTGGCGCTCGAAACCTTTCTCGAGCTGACCGGACTACTTCTGCCTTCCTTCATCTTGATTACCGGGCCGATCGCGCTGTTCTTCGGAACGCTGTTCACCCTGAACAAAATGACGAACGACCGGGAACTGGTGGTGATCCGATCGAGCGGGATCAGCAACCTGACCATCGCCCGCCCGGTCATTTACCTCGCCCTTCTGATGACGGCGTTCAGCTATTCCGTCAGCCTGTATTTCATGCCCGTCGCCTTTCGCGAGTTCCGCGACCTGCAGTTCGAGATCCGCAACAACTTTTCCGCCGGCCTCCTGCAGGAAGGGACGTTCAATACGCTGGGCTCGGGCCTGACGATCTACGTCCGATCGCGCGACGGCCAGGAAATGCGGGGCCTGTTGGTCCAGGACAATCGCAAGCGGGCCGAATGGATCACGATGATGGCCGAACGCGGGGTCGTCGTCTCCGGCGAAAAGGGGTCGAGCATCGTGATGTTCGACGGTAACCGGCAGCAGTACGACCTGAAGACCGGCCAGCTGTCGATGCTCTACTTCGACCGCTACAGCTTTGACATCGCCTTCCTCGACCAGCGAAGTCCCGGGGTGTGGCGCCAGCCGAACGAGCGCTTCCTGCCGCAGCTTCTTTATCCGGACGACTCCAAGGGCGACCGGTTCAACCGTTCGAAACTGATCGCCGAAGGGCATAACCGGCTTACCGTGCCCATCTACACCCTGACGATGCCGCTGCTCGCGCTCGTCTTCATGCTGACGGGCCAGTTCAACAAGCGGGGCCACGTCTGGCGGCTGGTCCTCGGCATGGGGATCGTCGCCGCCATCCAGGGCAGCGCGATCGGGCTCCTCAGCATCTCCGCCAAGGTCAATGCGCTGATCCCGCTGATGTATGTGAACGCCATTCTGCCGATCCTCGTGTCGCTCTACCTGCTCGCCCGCGGCCGGCGCCGCGGCAGGCCGGTCGCGATGGTCCCGGCGGAGTAGCGGCATGGCGGCGTCGTCACGACGTATCTCCTCGACGATCTCGTTCTATCTTGGGCGCCAGTTCGTCGGGTCGTTCCTGCTGATATTCAGCCTGTTCATCGGCATCATCCTGGTCATCGACCTGATCGAGCTGCTGCGTCGATCCGCGAGCAAGGAAGAGGCGACTTTCGACCTCGTCCTCAGCATGGCCGTCTACAAGCTGCCGCTGACCGCGCAAAAGACCCTGCCCTTCGCCGTCCTGTTCGGGGGAATGCTCTCCTTCTGGCGGCTCAACCGGACCAGCGAACTGGTCGCCCTGCGCGCGGCGGGCGTGTCGGTCTGGCAGTTCATGTTCCCCGCGCTCGCCGCCGCGCTGCTCGCCGGTATCTTCAAGGTCGCCCTGATAAACCCCCTGTCGACCGTCATGATCTCCCGGTTCGAACAGCTGGAGAACCGCTATCTTCGCGGCCGGACCGAACTGATGGCCGCTTCCTCCTCCGGCGTCTGGCTGCGCCAGGTTTCCAAGGAAGGGCATACCGTCATCTTTGCGAAGTCGGCCAAGATCACGGACGGACAGGTCGCCTTGTTCAACGTCATCGCGCTGCGCTATCTCGGCCAGGACCGGTTTGCCGGCCGCATCGACGCCCGCGAGGCGCGGCTCGTGCCGAACGCCTGGCTGCTGCGCAACGTACGCATTTCGGATCGAGACCAGCCCACGCGCAAGGTGGCGAGCTTCAGGATCCCCACGACGCTCACCCTCGAGAAGATCCAGGACAGTTTCTCCTCGCCATCGACGATTTCCTTCTGGGAACTGCCAAGCTTCATCCGGTCGCTGGAGGCGACCGGCTTTTCCGCGCTGGAACACCGGCTACATTGGCATTCGCTTTTGTCCGAACCGGCGCTTTACTGCGCAATGATTCTGATCGCGGCGATTTTTTCCCTTAGGCACAATCGGCGTGCTGGCATATTGTTGGCCGTATCTGGGGGGATCGCAGCCGGCTTTCTGCTGTTCTTTGTTTCCGACCTCATCCTCGCGCTGGCCCATTCGACAGGACTTCCTCCAGTCCTGGCCGCCTGGTCGCCGGCGCTCGCGAGCATGTTCGTCGGGGTTGCCGTTCTCCTGCATGTTGAAGATGGTTAACGGACGATGCGGATAACGTGCGCCTTATTGCTGGCTGTACTCTCGATCGGCACCTTCGGAGCCCTCCACGCGTACAACCCGGCAAACGCACAGATCCGTGGCGCCGACCGTTCCACCCCGGTCCTGATTACGGCCGACAGGCTGGACTACGACCGGACACGGATGCTGGTCATCGCCGTCGGTAATGTCCGCATTTCCCAGGGGAATCGGGTCGTGCTGGCCGATCGCGTGCTGTACGACCAGCGCCGCCAGACGGTCACCGCCATTGGCAATGTCAGCATGACCGAGCCGACCGGCGAAGTCGTCTTCGCCCGACGGGTCGTATTCACCAGCGACCTGCGCGAGGGACTGATCGAACAATTCGGCCTGCTGTTTCCGGACAATACGCGTGTCGCGGCCAACGGAGCGCGCCGTACCGAGGGCCGGCGCACCGAGATGTCGAAGGTCGTCTTCTCGCCCTGCAATCTCTGCAAGAACGACCCGACCCGCGCCCCGCTGTGGCAGATAAAGGCCCAGCGGGTCGTGCACGATCAGGAAAAGAAGGACATCAAATATTACAATGCCTTCTTCGAGGTCTTCGGCGTTCCGATCCTCTACATGCCCTATTTCGCCCACCCAGACCCGACGGTGAAACGCCGCAGCGGCTTTCTGGCACCGATCATCGGCAGCCGCACGCAACTCGGCTATTTCGTCCGGGTCCCCTATTTCATCGTGCTTGGGCCGGACAAGGACCTCACACTCACGCCGCTCTTCACGACGCAGGAGCGCGGCGGCCTGTCGGCGCGCTATCGCCAGCGGTTCAAGAATGGCGGGCTGGTCGTTGACGGCAGCATCACCCGGGTCGCCCGGCGGGACGACACCACAGGCACCGCCCTTCCCGGTGACCGGACACGGGGGCACATCTTCGCCCGGTTCCGCTACGACCTGTCCGAGAACTGGCGCATAGGCTTCGATGCCAATTGGGCGTCGGACGACACCTATCTGCGCGTCTACAACATCTCGTCGACCGACAGTCTTTGGTCGACTGCCTGGCTGGAAGGCTTTCACGGCCGGAACTACACGACCGTCCGCATGTATCACTTCCAGGGGCTGCGCGAGGAGGACGATCCGGGGACAACTCCGCTGATCCTGCCGCTTGTCGAACACACCGCGTTCGGCAAGCCGATGGGGCAATGGGGGCGCTGGCATTTCAAAACGACGGCACTGGGCCTGACGCAGACCGAGGGGCCGGACAGTCAGCGCTGGTCCTTCACCGCGGGTTGGCGCCTGCCCCTTTCGTCCCCGATTGGGTACAAGCTGACGATCACGGCGAACCTGAATGGGGATTTCTACTGGGTTACCGACCAGCCCCGCCTCAACGAGAGCGACTATAACGGGATCCAGGCCCGCCTCTATCCGCAGGTCAAGATCGACTGGCGCTACCCATTTGTGCGCGAACTCGGAAACGTCCGTCAGATCCTGGAGCCGAGGGTCGCCATCATCGCCGCCCCGCCGCGGCTAAACACCTCGAAGATCCCCAACGAGGACAGCCTCGACTTCGAATTCGACGACACCAACCTATTCCGCCTGAACCGCTATCCCGGATATGACCGGATCAGCGACGGCGTCCGCCTCGTCTACGGCATCGGGACGACCTTCCTCGGCAATCGCGGCGGACGGACAGAGTTCTTCATCGGCCAGTCCTTCCGGATGCTCGGCACCAACAATCTCGACGAGGCGACCGGCCTGCGCGACCGGATTTCCGACCTCGTCGGACGGGTGACGATCGCCCCGGGGCCCTACCTGAACCTGAGCTATCGGTTCCGCTTCGAGCCGACAAAGCTCAAGCTGCGACGGAACGAGGTGAGCCTTGTCGCATCCGCCCTGCGCTCCAACCTGTCGGTGACCTATCTCGATTTCCCCGACGACGATCCCGAAGACACCATCGAAACCCGGCGGGAAATTTCATTCGCGCTGAGTACGGCCCTCACCTCGACAGTCACCGTCTTCGGCGGCGCGCGGTACGACCTTGGCGACGACAAGGGCTTCATCAGCTGGCAGGTGGGCGGGCAGTACAAGAACGAGTGCTGCACCGTCCGGCTTACCTACTCGCGGACTTTCACCCGCGATCGCGACCTGCAGCCCGATACGACCGTCATCCTGCAGCTCGTCCTCAAACATCTCGGCACGTTCGGAACGTCCGGCTAACGCCGGAAAAGACCCGCCGTCGGCGGGGCGCCGTTGAATTTGCCCCCCTCTCTGCCGTATAACACTCGTCACCTCATCGGACGGTAAGGGTCTGTTTACAGCAATGATTCGATTGGCATATTCCGCGCTCGCCTGCCTGTTCCTCGCAACGGCAGTCGCTCCCGGCGACGCCGCGGCCCAGAATGCCAAGGAAACACGGGTCGGCGTCGTTGCGACGGTGAACGGCGAACCCATCACGGGCCTCGATCTCGAGATGCGAATTCGCCTGGTCGCCCTGACCAGCCGCCAGCGCTATACGGAGGCGCTCCGCAAGCGCCTTTCCGCGCAGATCCTCCGTTCCCTGATCACGGAACGCCTTCAGCTTCAGGAAGCCAAGCGCCTCAGCATCAAGATTTCCGCCAAGGAAATTACGGATGCCGTCCTGCGGCTGGAGCAGAACAACCGGCTGCCACGGGGTCGCCTGTTCGCCATCCTGCGCCAGCAAGGCGTCGATCCCGGCACTTTGGTGGAGCAGATCCGCGCGGCCCTCGCCTGGCGCCAGGTCGTTCGCCGCGTGATGCGCTCCCGTGTGCAGGTAAGCGACCAGGAGATCGACGAGGTCCTCGACCGGTTGTCCCAGGACAAGAACCGCCTGCAATACCGGCTGGCGGAGATCTACGTGCCGGTGCTGAATTCCGGGCAGGAGCAGCAGGCGGCGAAATCGGCCGAACGGATCATGCAGCAGATCCGCCGTGGCGGTAATTTCGGCGCCCTCGCCCGCGAGTTTTCGCAGAGCAGCACGGCAGCCCAGGGCGGTGAAATGGGGCTCGTTTTCGAGGGCCAGCTTCCCAAGGAGCTCGACGAGGCGCTGAAGAAAGTGCGCACGGGACAGGTCATCGGACCGATCCGGGCGGCCGGCGGCTACTATATCCTTTGGGTACGCGATCGGCGGACCATGAGCGGCGGCAACACGGACAAGAATGTGCTGAGCATCGCGCGCGCCGTCTTTCCGGTGAGCCGCACTTCGAACCGCACACCGGCGGCGGCCTTCCAGGTCGCCCAGAAGGCGAACAGTGCGTCCAAGACCTGCCAGGAATTCATTGAGAATGCGCGGAAGGCCGGGGCCCAGGGTCTGCAGATTAACGCCGCTGCGGTGCCGGCCCGGATGCAGCCCGCGATCCGGGCGCGCGTTCTGGCGACCAAGACAGGTCAGCTGAGCCGGCCGATCATCGCTCCGAACGCCATTCTGGTTTATCGCCGATGCAAGAAGCGGGGCAGCGGCCTGCCCTCGCGCAATGCGATCCGCCAGTCCCTGATCCGGCAGAAACTGAACGCCCAGGTCCAGGGTTACCTGCGCGATCTGCAGCGCGCCGCCTTCATCGACATCCGCGCATGACGCGCGGTCCCTTCCGGGACGCCTGAGCGTGGCGCCGGCCCCGATCGCCGTCACGATGGGGGAGCCGGCGGGGATCGGCGGCGAACTCACCCTCAAGGCCTGGTTGCGGCGGGAGCGCGACCGCCTTCCCGTCTTTCTCGCCTTTGACGATCCTGCGCGTCTGACGGACCTCGCCTTGTCCTGTGGCTGGGACGTACCGATCGCCGAGATTGCGGCGCCCGAACAGGCGGCGGACCGTTTCGAGCGCGGCCTTCCCGTCCTGCGCGTTCCGCTGGAAGCCCCGGCTGCGGCAGGCGCGCCTTCCGCCGCAACGGCTGCTGCCGTCCTCGCCTCGATCGAAGCGGCCGCCCAGGCGGCGATCGCGGGCAGGGTCGCCGCAATCGTGACGAACCCGATCCAGAAGAAGCCGCTCTACGAGGCGGGCTTTTCCCATCCCGGCCATACGGAGTTTCTCGGCGAACTCGCCGGCGGCGGTGTCCGCCCCGTGATGATGCTGGCCGTCGAAGGGCTCCGCGTCGTGCCGGTGACGATCCACATTCCGCTGGCCGAGGTACCGGCACGGCTCACGCGGGAGGACATCGTCCTGACCGGCAAGACGGTCGCAGACGCTCTTGCGCGCGACTTCGGCGTCGCGCGCGGCCGGATCGCGGTGGCGGCCATGAACCCGCATGCCGGCGAGGCCGGGGCCCTCGGACGGGAGGAGATCGACATCATCGCCCCCGCGGTTGCGGAACTGCGCACCGCCGGCGTCGCGGCCGAAGGCCCCCTGCCCGCCGACACACTGTTTCACGAAGGGGCCCGACGGCGCTTCGACGCCGTGCTCTGCATGTATCACGACCAGGCGCTGATCCCCCTCAAGACGATCGATTTCGCCGGCGGGGTCAACGTCACCCTTGGCCTCCCGTTCGTGCGCACCTCGCCGGATCACGGTACGGCGCTCGATATTGCCGGCACGGGGACGGCCGACCCGACGAGCTTCATCGCGGCGCTTCGGGTCGCGGCCGAGATGGCCGCCGCAAGGGCCGAGAGCCGTGCCGCCTGATCTGTCCGGCCTGCCGCCGCTGCGCGAGGTGATCGCCGCCCATGGTCTGGCCGCGCGCCACAGCCTGGGCCAGCACTTCCTGCTGGATCTGAACCTGACGCGGCGAATCGCCCGCGGCGCGGGGACGCTCGCCGGCCACACCGTTGTCGAGGTCGGCCCGGGACCCGGCGGCCTGACCCGCGCCCTTTTGGAGGCCGATCCGGCGCATGTGTTGGCGATCGAGATCGACGATCGCGCCGTCGGCGCACTCCTGTCGCTGTCCGAGGCCGCAGAAGGACGCCTGTCCGTGATCCAGGCCGATGCGCTGACCCTGGATCTGGCGGCCGAGGCCCGGTCCCGAAACCTGCCGTTGCCGCTCTTCGTCGTCTCCAACCTGCCCTACAATGTCGGCACCGCCCTGCTGCTGCGCTGGCTGGACGGGCTCGACGACATCGCGGGCATGACCCTGATGTTCCAGAAGGAGGTCGGCGACCGGCTGGTCGCGGCGCCGCGCAGCAAGGCCTATGGCCGGCTGAGCGTGATTGCCCAGTGGTTGTGCGAGGTCGAGCGTCTGTTCAATGTCCCCGCCGCCGCCTTCACGCCGCCGCCGAAGATTGCGTCCAGCGTCATTCGGCTTACCCCGCGCGCGGCACCTCTCGCGCCTTGCCGGAAAGCCGACCTGGAAGCGGTGACCGCCGCCGCCTTCGGTCAACGCCGGAAGATGCTGCGGGCGAGCCTCAAGAGCCTGAAGGTGCCGGTCGACGGCCTGATTGCCGCGGCCGGCGTCGCGGAGACGTCGCGGGCGGAAGAGCTGTCGGTGTCCGAATTCTGTGCTCTTGCGCGCGGGCTCGCGGCGGCCCGCGGCGCTTGATCCTGCGGCCTCAACCGCTGCGGCGCAGCCCGCGTACGAAATCGACCAAACCCACCTGCCGTTCCCGTTTCAGGCGTTCGGCGGCGAGGATCGACCGGGCCTCGGCGACGCTGCGGTCGATGTCGCGATTGACGATGATGTAGTCGTATTCCGCCCAGTGGCTCATCTCGTCCGCCGCCTTGGCCATACGGCCGCGCACGACCTCCTCCGGATCCTGTGCACGCGCACGCAGACGGGCCTCCAGCTCGCCGACCGACGGCGGCAGGATGAATATGCTCACCAGATCCGTGGCCGCCTTTTGGCTGACCTGCTGGGTACCCTGCCAGTCGATGTCGAAGAGCACGTCCTTCCCGTCGGCGAGGAGCGCCTCAACCTTCGCCCGCGGGGTGCCGTAGCGGTTGCCGAAGACCTCGGCATGCTCCAGCAACTCGTCGCGTGCGACCATCTCCTCGAACCGCGGGCCGTCGATGAAATAATAGTCGACCCCATCGCGTTCGCCGGGGCGGGGCGGCCGGGTCGTTACGGAGACCGACATTCCTATATCCGGGTCCCCGTCGAGCAAGGCGCGGGAGATGGTCGTCTTTCCGGCGCCGGAGGGCGAGGACAGGACCAGCATGAGGCCCCGCCTGCGGATGACGGCCGGCTCACTCAATGTTCTGCACCTGCTCGCGAAACTGCTCGACCGCCGCCTTGAGGGCGAGGCCGATCCGGGTCAGCGCGACGTCCGCCGATTTCGAGCAGAGGGTATTGGCCTCCCGGTTGAACTCCTGACACAGGAAGTCCAGCCGGCGACCGATGGCGCCGCTCTCCGACAGAAGCTCGCGGGCCTGGGCGATATGCGCGCTCAAGCGGTCCAGTTCCTCCCTCACATCCGCCTTGGTGGCGAGAAGCGCAAGTTCCTGCTCCACCCGCTCCGGCAGGCTGTCCGGCTTGGCCTCGAGGATCGCATCCAGTTGCGCCTTGAGGCGATCCGCCAGTTTCTCCGGCTGCGCCGCCGCGATCTCGACCGCCTCTGCCGTCAGCCGTTCGATATCGGCAAGCAGAGCGTCGAGCGTTGGCGCAAGCCGCGCGCCCTCCGCGCCCCGGGCGGCCTCAAGCGAGGCGAGGACCTGACCCAGGCCGTCGAGCAGAGCCGCGTCCCGGGCCTCGATGGCTGCCGGATCATCCTCCTCGTCCGATGTCTCGACCAGACCGCGGATGCCGAGCAGCGTGTCGAGACGGGGCGGCGAGGGATCGACCTTGCTCCCCAGTTGCGCCTGGAGGGCGAGAACCTGTTCCAGGGCGGCTTCATTGATGGCAAGGCGCGGCGTCGCCTGTCCGCGGTCGAGGGTCAGTGCGACATTGACGGCCCCCCGCTTGAAGCGCTTTCCGACAGCCTCGCGGACCGCGGGATCCAGCCTGTCGACCGAATAGGGAAGCCGGGTCCGGAGGTCGAGCCCCTTGGAGTTGACGCTCTTCGCCTCCCAGGCCCAGGTCCAGTCGCCGGACTGGCCTTCCTGCCGGGCGAAACCGGTCATGCTGGAAATGGGCAAACGGAGGCTCCTGTGGTATGGCTCGGCAAGACGGGTGCGGGTGGGCGCGAACGGCCCAGGCCATTCCCGCGGCACGTACCGATCGCCGCGGGCGCCGGGCCGTTATAGCGTCGCGCCCCGCCGCCAACAAGTTGACCGGACGCCGTGCGCAACCCGACATCGATCCTCATCACCGGCGCGTCGAGCGGCCTCGGCGAGGCGCTTGCGCACGCCTATGCCCGGAAAGGCCGGTTTCTCGCGCTGACGGGGCGCGACCAGGAGCGGGTGGACGCGGTCGCGACCCTCTGCCGCTCCAAGGGCGCGCAGGTAGAAGCACGGGTGCTGGACGTGACCGACCGGGAGGGGATGGCCGCCTTCGTGCGCGAGATGGACCTCCGCGCACCACTCGACCTCGTCATCGCCAACGCCGGGATCTCCGCCGGGACGGGCTCCGGCACCGAGAGCGCCGAACAGGCGCGGCGTATCGTCGCGCCCGATCTGGGCGGCGGGCTCAATACTGCGCTGCCGGCCATCGCACGGTTCCGGCAACGTGCCGCACCGGGCGCGCGCGGCGTCGGGCAGGTCGCAGTTGTTTCTTCCCTGGCCGCATTCATGGGCCTGCCCGGGGCGCCGGCCTATTGCTCCAGCAAGGCGGCCGTCCGGATCTGGGGCGAAGGCCAGCGCCACGACCTGGCGCCCTTTGGGATCGAGGTGAACGTCATCTGTCCGGGCTTCGTCAGAACCCGTCTGACGGCGCCGAACACCTTTCGCATGCCGCTGTTGATGGATGCCGACAGGGCGGCCCGGATCATCCAGCGCGGGCTGCGCCGAAACAAGGCGCGGATTGCGTTCCCCTGGCGCTTGTATACCGTCGCCCGCCTCGCCGCGGGCCTGCCGGACTGGATCAAGGACAGGTCGCTGGGCAGGCTGCCGAAGAAGGAGTAAGGCGTCCCCGCCCCTACTCGCCGTTTTTCTTGTTGTTGCGCTCCCGCTCCGCGCGGATCTTGCGCCAGTTGCGGACGTTGCGATTATGCTCTCGCAGGGTCTTTGCGAAGGCATGGCCGCCCGTGCCGTCTGCGACGAAATAGAGATACTCCGTCTTGTCGGGATCGACCGCCGCCATGATCGACTTGCGACCCGGATTGGCGATCGGGCCGGGGGGCAGGCCCTGTATGATGTAGGTGTTATAGTCGCTTTTCGCTCGCAGGTCCTTGAGCAGCAGGCGCCGGCCGAGCGGGCCCTTCCCTTCTGTGATGCCGTAGATCACCGTCGGGTCGGTCTGCAGCTTCATGCCCTTGCGCAAACGATTGACGAAGACCGAAGAGACCTGGCGCCGTTCTCCCGGCTTGCCGGTTTCCTTCTCGATGATCGAGGCAAGGATCAGGACTTCGCGCTTTGACTTGAGCGGCAGGTTCTGCTGGCGCTTCGCCCATGCCTCGTCGAGCACCTTCTGCATCGCCTTTCGCATCCGCTCGACCATCTGCTCGCGGGTCTCGCCAAAGACGAAATAATAGGTGTCGGGCAGGAGAGCGCCCTCTCCCGGTTTCCGGGTAACGTCGCCCACGAGGCCCGGCACCTTCTCCAGGCGCTCCAGAATTTCCCAGGTTGTCAGCCCCTCCGGCACGACGAAGCGCCGAAGCACCATCTTCCCCGAAACCAGAACGTTCATCGCCGCCTTCTGGCTGACGGAACGCGGAAACTCGAACTCGCCTGCGCGCAGGCGGCCCTGGACGCGGAAGATGCGCACCCAGGTCTTGAACATGAACTTGTCGTCGATGACCTTGGCCCGGGCGAGGCGATCCGTGATCTGGTCGAGCCCGGAGCCTTTGGGGATGACCACGGTGGTCTTTTCGGCGAGCGGACCGGGTTTGGTGAACTTCCAATAGCCATAGCCGACCACACCCGCGCCGGCGAGGATTGCCAGCACCAGGAGGGTCGCGGTCCATTTCAGGATGCGGCCGAGAACACTCCGCTTCTTGCGGCCGCCGCCGTCGCCCTCAGGGGGCTTTTCCGAAGACGAGCGAGGCGTTGCTTCCGCCGAATCCGAAGGAGTTCGAGAGGGCATAGCGGATGGGCCGTTCCTTGGCTGTGTGGGGCACAAGGTCGATGTCGCAACCGGGCGACGGATTGTCGAGATTGAGCGTCGGCGGCACAACCTGGTTCTTCAACGCCAGGGCGGTGTAGATCGCCTCGACGCTGCCCGCCGCGCCCAGCAAAGGACCGACGGCCGACTTGGTCGACGACATCGACAGCGAATGGGCGTGGTCGCCGAACAGGCGCTTGACGGCGTTCAGCTCGATTTCGTCGCCGAGGGGCGTGGAAGTGCCGTGGGCGTTGATGTAGTCGATGTCCTCGACATTCAGGTTGGCACGGCGCAGCGCGTTGCGCATCGCCCGGAAACCGCCATTCCCGTCCTCGGCCGGCGCAGTGATGTGATAGGCGTCGCCGGACAGGCCG
>CAYGKX010000039.1:0-1007 GCA_964350225.1 uncultured Rhodospirillaceae bacterium
TGTCGCTGCCAGCAGCTATGTCGCGCGCCGGGCCGGCTATCCCAATATCATTACCTGCGACATGGGCGGGACCTCGACCGACGTCTGCCTGATCCAGGACGGCGTGCCGACGATGACCAATCAGGGGGAGATCGGCGGCTGGCCGAACCGGACCTTCCAAATCGAAATCCAGACAATCGGTGCGGGAGGGGGGTCGATCGCCTGGCGGGACATCGGCGGGGAGCTGTGCATCGGGCCCGAAAGCGCCGGATCGACGCCGGGGCCGGCCTGCTATGGCCGGGGCGGAAAACGGCCGACCATCACCGATGCGCATCTGATCGTCGGGCATCTCGACGCCGGTACCCGTCTCGGCGACGAGGTCACGCTCGACCTCGATGCAGCGAGGACGGCCATGCAGGAGTTGGCCGTCGAGTTGGGGGGCATCGCGGTGGAGGAACTGGCGCTTGGTATCCTCCGCCTGGCCAATGCCAAGATGACCAGCGCGATCAAGGCCATCTCAATTGCCCGTGGCCACGATCCGCGCGATTTCGTTCTTCTGCCATTCGGCGGGGCGGGACCGATGCATGCGGCCATGCTGGCCGACGAGTTGGGGATCGACGAGATCCTCGTGCCCCCGGTGCCCGGCAACCTGTCGGCGCTGGGCTTCGTCACAGCCCAGGCACGCCAGGACATGGTTCGGACGATGCCATCGGCGCTGGATGCGACGGCCATCGCGGCGGCGGCGGCCGCCTTCGAGGAACTTGCTGCGGATGGCGCCGCCCGGATGGCCGAAAACGGGCTGACGGATCCGTCCGAGCTCGATCTTCGCCGCTCGGTCGGCATGCGCATCAAGGGCCAGACCTTTGAACTGATCGTGCCGCTCGACGGCGAAATGCCCGATGTGGCCGGCCTCGAGCAGCGCTTCCGCGCAGCATACGAGGCCCGCTATGCCTACGCCCCGCCCGGGGGACAGCTGGAGATCGTCAGTTGCAGGCTCACTGTTCTCGGTCCCGTCCCCGATGTTGCGC
>CAYGKX010000039.1:1017-16515 GCA_964350225.1 uncultured Rhodospirillaceae bacterium
GCGCTCGGCGGTGCGGCGGGTGAACCGAGCGGCCCGTCGACGCGACCGATCTATACTACGGACGGATGGCAGGAGGCGCATGTCCAGCATCGTAGCGCCATGGAAGCGGGCCGACCTGTGGCCGGCCCGGCCATCGTCACGGAAAGCGGCGCCACGACGGTCGTGGGCGCGGGTTGGACGGCGGAGATCGACGGGTTCGAGAACCTGATCCTGCGGCGACGGGTCGATGAAACCGCCGGCTGACGCGACAGCGTCACTGGACGCCATCCTGATAGACCGGGCGGCGCGGGAGCCCGACCGTCCCCTGCTTGTCTCAGCCGAGCGGCCGGCTCCGATCACGGCGGCCGAACTCGAAGATTTTGCGCGCCGGGCAGCGGGGACGCTGGCGCGCTTCGGCATCGGCCCGGGCGACCGGTTGGCTCTCTGGGGCCAGAACTCGACGGCCTGGGCGGTGTGGCTCTGCGCTGCCGCCTGGCGCGGGGCGGCGGTCGTAGCCCTCCATCCGGCGCTCGAAGCGGAAGACCTCGCCGACGGGCTCCTCCGCTCCGGCGCCCACTGGCTCATCGCAGACGAGATCGCGCGCGGCCGTCCGCTGGGCGAAATGGCCGAAGCGGTGGCACGGGATCTGACGGGGAAGGCGGGCGCCTTCCTGCGCGGCGTCACGGTCCAGCCGGGCGGCGACGGCACCGTCGATCCCGGTACCCTCCTGTCAGGAGAAGACGCGGTGCCGGCGCCCCTGGGGCAGCCGGACCGACCCCTCAACCTCCAGTTCACGTCGGGCAGCACCGGTCGTCCCAAGGCGGTCGTCCTCTCGCAGCGGGCACTGGTCCTGAACGCCCGGCGTACCGCCCAGGCCGCGGGCATCGATGGAAGCGACCGGATCGCCTCGCCCCTGCCGCTCTATCACGCCGCGGGGTTGTCGTCCGGTCTGGTGCTCTCCCTTGCAACCGGGGCGCTCTGGTGCTCTTCCCACCGGTTCGAGCCACGCACGAGCCTTGGTCTGATCGAACGCCATGCGGCGACGGTCTTTCAGGGCGTCCCGACCATGTTCAAGGGTCTCTGCGACGCGGTTGGGGAGCGCCCGGGGGCGACAGGCTCGCTTCGGCTCGGGTTCATCGGCGGGGCTCCCTGTCCGCCGGACCTGTGCCGGCGATCCATCCGCGACCTCGGGCTCGAGCGCATGGCATTGGTCTATGGGCAGACGGAATTCGGTCCGACGATCTCCCTGACGACCGGTTCCGAACCCGACGATCTCGCCTTCGCCTCCGTCGGCCCGCCGATCGAGGGGACGGAGGTCCGCATCGTCGACCCGGAGACGGAAGGCGATACGGCCACGGGCGAGATCTGGGTGCGGGGGGATACCCTGATGAACGGCTATTTCGGCGACGACGCGGCCACCGCTTCGGCTGTGACCGGCGATGGGTGGTTGCGGACGGGCGATCTCGGGCATGTCGATCGGGGGTGCCTGAAGGTCACCGGGCGGCTCAAGGAACTCATCATCCGGGGCGGCGAGAATGTCTCGCCGACGGAGGTGGAGGCCGTCCTGCACGAGGCGCCCGGTGTCGCGGATGCCGTCGTCGTGCCCGTGCCGAGCGCCCATTGGGGCGAGGAAATCTGCGCCGTCGTCCTGCGCTCCGGTACGCAGCCCCCGGTTCTCGACGACATATCGGCATTTTGCGCTGCCCGGCTCGCGCGCTACAAACGTCCGGACCGGTATGTCCTGCGCGACGACCTGCCGACCCTACCGTCGGGCAAGGTCGATCGGGCCGCAGTCCGCCGTGCCGTCGCCGCGGGCGACTGGTAGGGCCGGCGCGCTTTGGGGGCAGGGGAGAGCAGGGGGAGAGGACGACTTGGCAACCGAACTCGATAGCTGCTTTCTGGATTCGCTGACCGTTACCAGCTTCTTCGGCAGCGGCGAAATGCGCCGGTTGTTCGACGACCGGGCCCTGATGCAGGCCTGGCTGGATGTCGAAGCCGCACTGGCTCGGGGCCAGGCGACACTCGGCCTGATCCCGGCTGCCGCCGCGCGTACCATTGGCGACTGCGCCAGACTGTCGGAACTCGATCAAAGCGAGATCGCAGCGCTCTCCGCCACCACATCTCATCCGCTCGTCCCGCTGATCCGCGCCCTTGTCAAGCGGTGCGGGTCGCCCGCGGGCGACTATGTGCATCTGGGGTCGACCACACAGGACGTCATGGATACCGGCTTCGTCCTTCAGGCGCGCGCCGGACTGGAGGTTGTCGAGCGGCAGATGGCGGAGTTGACCTCGATCCTTCGCCGCCTCGCGGTCCGCTACAAGGACGCGGTCATGGCCGGACGGACGCACGGTCAGCAGGCCCTGCCGACCACATTCGGCCTTCGTGCCGCCGGCTGGTACGAGGAGATGCAGCGCCACACCCGGCGGATTGGAGAGATGCGCCCGCGCCTCCTCGTCGGCAGCTTCGGCGGGGCGGTCGGCACCATGGCCGGATACGGCCCCCGCGCCATCGAACTTCGCCGCGAGGTGATGAAGGAGCTGGGCCTCGGTGTTCCCGTGACGAGCTGGCATGCCAATCTCGATCGCTTCGCGGAATGCATCTCCGTCTTCGGGATGGTCGCCTCGACTGCGGAAAAGCTGGCCCGGGAAATCTACCTCCTCAGCCGGACCGAGATCGGCGAAGTCGCGGAGCCCCAGGGCGCGGGACAGGTGGGCAGCAGCACAATGCCGCACAAGGCGAACCCGATCCGGTGCGAGGCGGTGATCGCCGCCTGCCAGACCCTGCGGGCCCAGGTGCCGCTGGCCATGGGCGCGATCGTCGCTCAGGACGACCGTGACATGGGTGTCGGCATGGCCCTCTGGAAGCTGATACCCGAGGCCTTCATCCTGATCGGCGGTATCCTGACCCGGTTGGTCGATGTGATGGGCCGGCTGCATGTCGACCCGGAGCGAATGAAGGCAAATCTGCATCTCACCGGGGGGCTGATCGTGTCCGAGGCCGTGATGCTTCGCCTCGCCGAACAGATCGGGCGGGAGCCGGCCCATCATGCGGTGACCGAAGCGGTCCGCAGCGCGGCGGCGACGGGACGGAGCTTCGCCGACTGCCTGGCGGAACACGATGCGGTTGCCGGCCGGCTGTCGAAGACCGATCTCGCGGCGCTCCTGAACCCCGAAGCCTATGTCGGCGCCGCCGGCGCCATCATCGACGACGCTCTCCTGAACGGACCCGAGAATGACTGATCCCATCCAGCTCTCCATCGACGGCAATATCGCCCGCGTTACCCTGTCCCGCCCCGCCCGGCGCAATGCCTTTGACACGGCGATGCTGACGGCGTTCGAGGATACGATCGCGACTTTGGGGCGGACGAGGGGGGTCGAGATCGCTGTGCTCACCGGGCAAGGCAGTTCCTTCTGCGCCGGGACCGACCTGAAGGAGCTTGAGAAGCTGAGCGACGCCGACACGTTGCATTGGCAGCGCCGGACGGGTGAACTGGTCGAGCGGTGGACGCGTCTGGAAGCCACGACTGTCACAGCCTTCAACGGACCGGCCATCGGTTCCGGCGCCATCGTCGGTCTCTCGAGCGATCTGCGTCTCGCCGCCGACACGACCTTTTTCAGCTTTCCGGAAGCAGGCTTCGGCATACCGCTGACCTGGAGCGGCATTCCGATCCTGAATGCGTTGCTGGGCGCCGATCGCACGCGCCGCGCCCTGCTTTTGCGGGAGCGGCTTGAGGCGACGGAGATCGCCCGTCTCGACCTGGTGCTGAAGGTCGTGCGGCCGGAGGATCTGGCCGCAGAAGTCGACGGCCTGGTCGCTCACCTTCTGGAAGCGCCTCAGGTTGGGCGCCTGATGGCCAAACGCGCCGTCGCCGCCGCGGCGGCCGCGCCCGGCTTCTCGACGGGCGCGTTCGAGCCCTTTCTCGCGACCCTCGGCGTCATGACCCGGCCGGGCGGCGGCTATGATTTCGGTTCGGAATGATCCCGGCCAGCAGCCTGGCCTCCCAGCTGTTGGGAAATATCGCGGGCCGTCTCGCAGACAGAGCGCGCAAGTTCCGCAACCTTGTCGTCGCCGATGCGGAAGGCCGGGCCGGACAGGCTGACGGACGCCGCGATGCGCCCGGTATGGTCGTAGACCGGCGCGGACAGGGCGCGCATGCCGGTTTCGGACTCCTCATCGTTCAACGCCCAGCCCTGCGCGCGCCACTCCGGAAGCCTTTCGAGGAAAGCCGAGAGCGACGGGATGGTGTTCGGTGTCAGTTGCGCGAACGTCTCGGCGTCGAGGAGCGTCCTCACCTCGGTATCGGAGCGATCCAGGATCAGCGCCTTGCCGGCTCCGCTGCAATATACGGGGATGCGGCGGCCGAGACGCGAAACGAGCTGGGGCATGCGCGTGCCGGGGACGACGTCGACCGATATCGCATCGCGTCCGTCGAGGACGGCCAGGTTGACGGATTCCCCGTGTCGCGCGACGAGGGCCTCGATATGCGGGCGCGCCTCCTTGCGCAGGTCGAGGCTGCCGAGGAAGCGCGCGGCGAGATCGACCACCCCGGCGGCAAGTCGGTAGCCGCCCGTGGCCTCGTCGCGCCGGACAAGGCCGGCATTCGCGAGGGCCTGAAGCAGGCGGTAGACGGTCGATTTGTTGAGGCCGAGCTCGACGCTCAGTTCGCGCACCTGCCGTTCCGGCCGTTCGGCCGTGAAGGCAAAAAGGACGGTGAAGGCCCGGTCAATCGCCTGTGTGCCGGCCTCTGATTTCCTGGGGGCGTCGTTCTTGTGCATGTCTTGACCGTCTGGGTGTCGAAAACGTATCATCATAATATAATACATTAGTCCATAATATGGAAATCGACGGTGGCCGGCAGGCCTCGAGGAACTGGACGGGCGAGGACATGACGACACTGGATCTGATCGGCCTGGAGGTGATGACGGAAGGCCTGGTCTCGATAGTGCGCGAGATGCGGCAAACGGTCTTCACCACCGCCCATTCGCCGGTCATCAGCGAAGCCCAGGACTTCAGCTGTGCCCTGTTCAACCCGAAAGGTGAGATGGTCGCCCAGTCGCGCGACATGCCGGGGCATGTCATCGCCATGCCGGCCTCGGTCGCCGAGGCGATGGCGGATTTCGGCGACGATCTTGCACCAGGCGACATCGTCATCCTGAACGACCCCTATCGCGGGGGCAGCCACCTGAACGACGTCACTGTCGTCTATCCGGTCTTCGTCGATGGAGCGCCCTTCGTTTTCCCCTGCGTGCGCATGCACTGGGCGGATATCGGCGGCATGACGCCGGGCAGCATTTCCGGCAAGGCGACCGAGATCCTGCAGGAAGGCGTTCGCATTCCGCCGGTCAAGCTGATCGAGGCGGGCGTAGAGAACCGGGCTGCCGCGACGATCCTGTTCTCGAACGTCAGGTCCCCGGAGGCGCGGCGCGGCGATCTGGATGCCTGCATCGCCGCTTGCCGGACGGCCGAACGACGCCTTCACGCCTTCGCCGGGCGATATGGCGCCCGGAACGTTATCGATACGACCGCGGCGAACCTCGACCGGACCGAGACGCGTCTTCGCCAACTCGTCGCTGACCTGCCGGACGGCACTTACCGCTACGAAGACAGCATCGATCTCTTCACCGACGGCCGCTATGACCCGGTGATGGTGCGCTGCGCCCTGACGGTTTCGGGCGACGAACTGACCGCCGACTTCACCGGCTCGAACCCGCAAGTCGACGCGGTGGTCAATGCCTCCCGCGCCATGACCGAGGCGGGGGTCTTCATCGCCGTGAAGTCGGTGCTCGACCCGGGCGGGATGATCAACAGTGGCGCCTTCCGGCCGATCCATGTCGTGACGCCCCCAGCGAGCGTTGTCGACGTCGCCTATCCGGCGCCGGCCAACGCCCATTCGGAGGTGCGGAAACGGGTGCTCTCCGCCGTGATGGGGGCGCTTGCCCAGGTGGTGCCGGAGGCGGTGACGGCGGACCAGTGCGGCACGACCTTCCAGAACCTGCTGGGGGGCTTCGACCCGGACTTCGGCGGCAGCTACCTCTATTACGACTATCCCCCCGGCGGGAACGGCGGCTTTCCCGAGTCCGACGGCCCGGATGCCATGAACCCGGTCGACCTCGGCGACATCTCGACGGTTCAGCCGGTGGAGGTCTTGGAGACGACGGCGCCTGTCCATGTCGAGAGCTGTACTTACCGGATCGATTCGAGCGGCCACGGCATGCGGCGGGGCGGGCTCGGCGCCCGCCGGGCGACGCGCCTCCTGGCGGCGTCCGGCAGTTACTCGGTCCAGTCCGATCGCGCCATCGTCCCGCCCTACGGGTTGGAACTCGGCCGGTCCGGCGCGCCGACGAACACCTATCTGGTGCGCGGCAACGAACAGATCAATTTCGCGACGCCCGGCAAGGTGGCCGGACAGGAGGTTCGCCGGGGCGACGTTCTGGTCATGGAATCAGCCGGCGGCGGCGGTTGGGGCGATCCGCTGGACCGGGAGCCGGAACGGGTGATGGCCGACTTCGAGGACGGCGTGATCACGCGCAATGCGGTCGAGCAGGTCTATGGCATTGTGCTGGACCATTCCGGGGGTGTCGACGCGGCGGCGACGGTCGCGCGCCGGGCGGAGCGGAAGACGGCACGCCTGCATCTCACCCTGGCGACGATACCCGACGAACGTGCCTTTGCCGGGATCCGCGGATGCCATCGTCGCGCCGAAATGTCGGCGGCGACGGCGACGAAGCATGGTCTCCAGGTCGGCGGGCTGGTGGAACTCTATGGCCGGCATCCGGCGCCGCTGCGTGTCTGGATCTACGAGGGCGAAGCTCCGGAAGATGGGATCGCCATTGCCGAAGACGCCTTTGCCATTCTGGGGCTCAACGCCGGCCAGCCGGTTCTTGTCCGGCCCGTCCCGACGGCGCAGAAGGTCGCGTGATGGCGCGCCGGTCCCGCGTCTTCCATCTGGGTGGCGGCGCGTCGGTCGAGGCAGAAGCGGCCCCGACCGCCGCATCCTCCTCCGCTGGGGGCGCAGGGATCGTCGCGGGGCTGCTGGCACCGCATCCGCCGCACCTGATCTATGCGGAAAACCCGCCTCAGAACGAGCCGCGGTCCCATGGCGGGTGGGAAGTGCTGCGCTGGGGCTATGAAGCGGTGCGCAAGCGCATCCGCGAGGTGCACAAGCCCGACGTCATCGTGGTCCACGCGCCCCACTGGATCACGATGGTCGGCCATCACGTCAATTGCGTGGCGAATCCCTCCGGCAAGTCGGTCGACCCGATCTTCCCGCACCTCTTTCGCTACAGCTATGACTTCCGGACCGACGTGCCGCTGGCCGAGGCGCTGGTCGAGGAGGGCAACGCGCTGGGCCTCGCCATGGCGCCGATGCGCAACCCCCGGATGCGGGTGGATTATGCGACCATCGCCTCGCTCCATCTCCTGAACCCGGACTGGGATATTCCGGTCGTTTCGATCTCGGCGAACAACAATCCGTACTTCTATGCCGACGCCCCGCTCGACGAGATGGAGGTGCTGGGCGAAGCGACCCGCCGGGCCATCGAGGCAACCGGACGGCGTGCGATCCTCGCCGCGTCCAATTCGCTTTCCCACATGCATTGGGATGTCGAGCCGGACGTGCCCGAGGACATGGCGGAAGAGCATCCCTACAGCGATCATCAGTATCGCTGGGACATGAAGCTGCTGGAGAAGATCCGCGCCGGTCGCACGGACGAGCTCCGGACCTTTATCCCTGAGCATATCGACGCGACGGCCTCGGAGACCAAGGCGGGCAGCCTCACCTGGATGCTCTCCGCTCTCGGCTGGCCGCGCATCGCCGGCACCATCCATGCCTACGGCACGATCATCGGCACCGGCAACGCGCTCGTCGAATGGGTACCGGATGTGGAGGGCGGCGATGGCTAGCCCTATCGCTGCCGCAGCCTTCGTGCCGGGCCAGCCCCATCTGCTGGCCCGCGAGCCCGCGCCCGGCTGGCGCGACCTCGCCGCCGCGACGCGGGTGCTCGGCGACAAGCTGCGCGCCGCCGGGGTCGAGAGCCTGATGGTCGTCTCGACCCAATGGGTCAGCGTCCTGGGCCTGCAGGTCCAGATCCGGCCCCTGCTCGAAGGCACCCGGATCGACGAAAACTGGCATCCGTACGATTTCGGCGAGATCGACTACCGGATCGAAACCGACGTGCCGCTGGCGGAGACCTGGGGCGACGCGCTGCGCGGCGCCGGTTTCCAGGTGCGTCCGGTCGACTACGATCATTTCCCGGTCGACACCGGCCTCGTCACCGCGATGAAACTGCTCGACCCGGCCGGTGCATGGCCCGTCGCGCAGGTGTCGCTGAACCTGTATGGCAGCGAGGGGTCGGTCCGGCAGTTGGGCGCGGCGGCGGTGAGGGCCGCCGGAGAAGTCGGACGCAAAGTAGCGGTTGTCGGCATCTCCAGCCTGTCGAGCCGTCCGATCCGATCGTGGATCGAGCCCGGGGAGGACCGGATCTTCGCGCCCTCCGACGACAGCTGGAACCGGCGCATCCTCGATATGCTTGCGGCGGGCGACGCCGAGGCGGTGTTCGATGTGCGGGAGAAATACGTGTCGGCCGCGGTGGTCGACAGTCAATTCAGGGCCTTGTCGTTCCTCCACGGGGCGATCAATCTGAACCGGCCGGCCGAGGTCATGGCCTACGCACCGGTCTGGGGGATGGGCGCCGCCGTCCTGGCATGGAACGGGGACGGCGAGCATCTAGAAGGAGAGAAGACGTGACGCAGGCAACGGGGTTCCTCGAGGCGGAGGGATATGTACCGATCTTCAAGGCGGTCGATACGATGACGAAATCGACCGAAGTGACGATCACCGGCGTGATCAAGCTGGGCGGCGGGCTCGTCGCGGTGGCGGTGACCGGCGACCTCGCGACGGTCGAGGAGGCGATCGCCATGGGCGAAGAGGCGGCGACGGTCGAGGGCCGGGCAAAGGTGAAATCGATCATCTTCGCGAATCCGGCGGAGCCGGTCGCGCGCCTCGGCGCGAACCCAAAGATATTGGCCGCGGGCTGAGGAGGCGGAGATGGCAAAGGACAGGGCGATCGGCCTTCTGGAGACGCGCGGGATCGTCGCGCTCAGTGCCGGCATGGAAGCGATGATGAAGACGGCGGACGTCGAGTGTGTCTCGGTCGAACGGGTCGCGAGCGGTTATTTCGCGGTTGCCGTGCAGGGGTCGCTGGCCGCCGTGCGCCAGGCGATCGACGCCGGCAAGGGTGCGGTCGCGCGCCATGGCGAAGTGCGCAGCGCCGAAATCTTCCCGAAACCCCATGACGACGCGCTGGCCCAGCTCGACCAGAGCTTCGGCAAGCCGTCGGGCAAGCGGGGCGGCTGATGCTGCTCTGCGAGGTCGTCGGGCGGGTCTGGCCGGAATGCGGCATCGACGGGCTGGCCGGCCGCGCGCTCGTCCAGGTGAAGGATATCGCGAGTGGGACGAGCCTGGTCGCGCTGGACCTGATTGACGCCGGCGTCGGGGCACGGGTCCTGGTCGTGACGGGGGACACCGCCCACAGGATCGCCGACGGACCGCCCGTCGATGCGGTGGTGACGGCGATCGTCGCGGCGGACGCTTAGAACGGGTACGAACCAGGCGGCGGCCGCCGCCGCGCCCGTCTCGAAGGCAGAGGACGAAAGGCCGGGGGCACTGTGCCCGGGCCTCTCCGCGGAAGCGGCCGCATATCCTTGTCCGGACCCTTGCCCCCGGGGCAGGTCGCGTCGCACATTGATCCGATGAAGACCCTTCGCCTTTCCGTCCTCGACCAATCCATCGCGACCGCCGGGCGGCCGCATTCGACCTCGATCCTGAATACGGTCGACCTCGCCCGCCATTGCGAGGCGCTGGGCTACGCGCGTTTCTGGGTATCGGAGCATCACAACCATCCGACCATTCTGGGGACGGCGCCGGAGATTCTCCTGGGCGCGATCGCGGCGCGGACCGGGAGCATCCGGATCGGCAGCGCCGGGATCATGCTGCCGCACTATTCTCCCTACAAAGTGGCGGAACAGTTCCGGGTCCTGGACGCCCTGGCACCGGGGAGGATCGATCTGGGGCTGGGCCGGGCGCCCGGGTCGGACGGGCGGACGGCCTTCGCGCTGAACCCGCTGGCCAACGAGCGGCCGGCGCAGTTTCCGTCCGACGTCCGGGATCTGCTCGCCTGGCTCAAGGGAGGGCCAATGGTGGACGGTCATCCGTTCCGCGACGTGAAGGCCTATCCCCAGGGCGACACGGTGCCGGAGGTCTGGATCCTCGGCAGTTCCGACTATGGTGCGCAGGTCGCCGCCCATTTCGGATTGCCCTATTGCTTCGCCTGGTTCTTCAGCGACGGCCGGGGGGCGGCCCAGGCGCTTCGGCTCTATCACGATCATTACCGGCCGAGCGAACGCCATCCGGAGCCGCACGCGGCCCTCTGCGTCTGGGCGCTGACGAGCCCGGATGCGGAGGAGGCGCGGCACCACGCCCTGCCCCGCGCACGATGGCGGCTGATGCGGGAACGCGGCATCTTTCCGCCCATCGAGGCGCCCGACATCGTGGCGGCAGCGGATTATGCCCCGGGCGACCGGGCGCGGCTCGAGAGCCTGGTCGACGACCCCTTGATCGGCGAGCCGGGCGACGTGGCGGGGGCGATCCGCGATCTGGCGGGGGACCTCAATGCCGCGGAAATGGCTGTCGTGACCTGGACCTTCGACGAGGAAATCCGCCGGCGGAGCTATGCTCTCCTGGCCGAGGAATTCGGCATGACCGGATTGGCATCCGCCGAGGCCGCCGCGCAGTAACGGGCGCCTTCAGGCGGTTTCAGCCGACCCGGAATCGGCTTCGCCCAACCGATGTGGCGCTGTCTCCGGCATGAAGAAGCCGAAGATCAGGGCGCCGATCAGGGCAATTCCGCCCAGGAAGTAGAAGGCGGCCGAGTAGCTTGCGAACTGGACGATCCATTCGGCGATCAGGTTGCTGAGCGACGCACCGACGCCGACGAGGGTGGCCAGCGCGCCCTGCGCGACATTGAACCGGCCCGTGCCTTTCATGACATCGGCGAGGATCAACAGGAAGACGAACGCGAAGATGCCGTTCGCCACGCCGTCGAGCGACTGGACGGCGACGAGGAAGTAGGGATTGTCCGACAGGGTATAGAGGACGGCGCGGAGGGGCAGGACGGCGAACGCCGCCAGGAACAGGGGTTTCCGTCCCCAGACATCCGCCTTCCAGCCGCACATGAGGGCCATCAGGGTCATGATGGTCTGGGCGGCGACGATGCAGGCGGAGGTGAAGGCGATGCCTTCGCCGGTGTTGCCGCCCGTCGCGAGCTTCTGGCTCACAAGCGGCAGCATCGCCGCATTGGCAAAATGGAAGAGGACGATCGAAACCGCGAATATCAAGAGCCGGCGGTCGGTCACGATGGTCTTGAAGCCAGAGGGTTGCCCATCCGGGTGGTCTCTGGAATGGGTGCCGCCGCGGGCGACGTCGTGGTTGATCTGGTCCTTCCGGATGAACCAGACGCTCACCGCCATGCCGACCGCCATCAGGCTGACCAGCCAGAAGACCCCGGCTTCCGTCCACCACAGCGCCATGCCCGCGGCGAGAAGGGCGGCGAAGACGTTTCCGCCATGGTTCCAGGCCTGGTTCGCCCCGGTCTGCGCTGCGAAGCGTTCCTGACCCACGACGCCGAGGGTGAGCGCCGCGATCAGCGGTCCGAGGAAGGCAGCCGATCCGCCCATCAGCATCTGCGCCCCATAAACCAGCCAGGGCGGGTCGTCGGTGGCCACGATGATCGCGCTGGCCGCGCCGATCGCAAGGGCGCAGACGGCCAACAAGCTGCGCTTGAACCTCGTGGCATCGATGATGGCCCCGGCCGGCGTCTGCAGGACGACCGTCGTGATCGACCCGATGGCGAGCGCGAAGCCGATGCCGCCCGGGCTCCAGTGCATCGCGGAGAGCAGGTAGATCGCGAGGTAGGGCCCCAGACCTCCGATAACGTCGCCGGCGAAGAAATTGGTGGCGAGCAGCGGTCGGTTCAGAGCCATCGTGCCGTGCTCTCCGATGAATCAGTAAAAGGGCGCGCGACGGTCGATTTATACTTTCGAAACTCGACCGGTGTCACGATGCCGGCCCGGTCGCGCCAAGCCAATTCACATTAGAATTCGGCCCCCCAAGAATCCCTTAATCGGCTTTTCTGGGGTCCTGGACCGGACGAGGGGTAGGGACGTGGGATCCGTCTTCAGCATCAGCCTCGTCGTGTCGGCCGCGATCTTTGTCCTGATCGCCATCCGGCAATGGCTGCCCGAGGCCGTGCGCATCTGGCACATCATGGTCGGCGGCGCCCTTGTCCTCTTACTGGTCGGCGAGATTCGGCCGGAGCCCGCCTGGCAGGCGATCGACTGGAATGTCATCTTCTATCTCTTTGGCGTCTTCGCGATTGCCTCGTCGCTCTACGACTGCGGCATCTCCCATGCGCTGGGCGCGCGCATCACCAGGCGCTCGCACCCCGAGCGGTCGTTCCTGATATTCATCCTGGCGACCGCTTTTTGTGCCGCCATCCTCACGAACGACGCCGCGGCGGTGATTGGCACGCCCATCGCGCTCATGCTCTCTCGCGCCCTGAACTGGCCGCCGACGATCCCGCTGATCGCGCTCTGCGCGGCCGTCACGGTTGGAAGCATGTTCACGCCGGTCGGCAATCCGCAGAACATCCTGATCGCCACGCGCGGCGGCGTTACCAACCCGATCTCGACCTTCTTCGTGTGGCTGTTCGTGCCAACCCTGGTGTCGCTTCTCTTCGTCTACTGGTGGCTGCGCCGGAAACTGCGTCGCGCGCAGGGCCAGGCGGTGAAGATCACCGGCGCATTGCCCGATCCCCACGATGCGCCGCGACGCTGGCCGGCCTATCTCGCGACCGTCCTCCTCGTCGTCCTGATCGTCGGGGACAGCATCCTGGAATCGGTCGACCCGAAACTCTCGATCCCCTTCGGCCTGGCGAGCCTGATCGCCTGCGCGCCGGTCTTCGTCTTCGGCAACCGCCAGGTCCAGATCCTCAAGGAGGTCGACTGGCAGACGCTCGCCTTCTTCGTCGGCATGTTCATCGTCACGGGATCGCTGCTCGAATCCGGGTCGCTCCAGGCGCTGCTCGGCTCCCTTCAGTCGCGGCTGACGGAGCCGACGGTCACCGCGGTCATCAGCTATACGGCGAGCCAGCTCTTCTCCAACGTCCCGCTCGTCGAGATTTACCTGCAACTCCTGCAGGACAAGCAAACCCCGAACATGATGATGCTGGCAGGCATATCGACGCTTGCCGGCAACCTTTTCATCATCAGCGCGGCGAGCAACGTCATCGTTGTCCAGCAGGCGGAGCGGTTCGGCCAGCGGCACTTCACCTTCTGGCAGTTCACCTTCATGGTGCTGCCCATTGCGGCGGTGTCGGTGCTGGTGACCTATGGCTGGGTCATGTGGCTGGGGGCGATGTACTGAGCCGCGGAAACCCGCAGACGTACAGGCATCCGATCTGCGGTATGATGGGGTAACTGGTGACAGCCCCGGCGAGCGGTGACGCCACATCCCGAATGGAGGGATCCATGGACGCAGAACACCCGGCGATCGAACGGACTGAGGACCTCAGGAGTTTCATCGGCGATCCGATGAAGGAGGTCCAGGGCAAGGAGATGCCGGCGCTCGACGCTCATTCCCGAGAGTTCGTCCGGCGGTCGCCCTTCCTCGTCCTCGCGACCGTCAGTGGCGCGGGTTATGTCGATGTCAGCCCACGCGGCGACCCGCCCGGCTTCGTCAAGATGCTCGACGACAAGACGCTGGTCCTGCCGGATCGGCGCGGCAACCGCCGGGTCGACAGCATGACGAATATTCTCGAAAACCCGAACATCGGGATGATCTTCTTCCTGCCGGGGTACGAGGAAACGCTTCGCGTTCGCGGGCGCGCGACACTCACGCGGGAGCCGGGCGACCTCGACGGGATGGCGGTCAACGGCAAGGCGCCGGAGATCGGCATCCGCGTCGAGATCGACACCGTCTTCTACCACTGCGCCAAGGCGCTGAAGCGTTCGCACCTGTGGGACCCGGACAGCCGGAAACTTGCCGAGGGCTACCCCAAGTTCGCGCAGATCATCCACGACCAGTATCTGCAGGATGTACCGGTCGAGAAGATCGACCGCCCGCTGCAGAACGCCTACAAGAAGGAACTCTACTGACCGCTCGCAGGCCCCCGTATGAAACGGGTGTGCGCTAGAATCGGCAGGCGGCGCGCAGGCGGCCCTCCACCTGCTGCAGCCCGTCGATCTTGAAGATCGCGGCGAGCGGCGTGTCGTCCACCGCAGTCAAGGAAATCGTGAGCTGCTGGTGGCCCGACAGAAGCTTGACGAAGTTTGCCGCGCCCCTCGGGTGCCAGAGCCCCGTCGCGTAGGTGTCGCGCGAATGGGCCATCGCCATGACTTTCGGCTGCCCGCCGTCGAGCGTGTAGGTCACCTTGTGGATCCTGGCGCCGGCCTCGCGCGGCCAGCGGACATAGGCCGTCAGCTTGCCGCGCTCGCAGTTGATGGTCAGCGCGGGCTTGTCCGAATTCGGCTGTGTCCCCGTGGCGTAGGTCAGCAGGAACAGGTTCTCGCCGCCGCCGGGTCGGGTCTCGCTCAGGACCTGCCAGGATCCCGCTGTCGACGCACCCGGCGGCGTGCGCAGCGGCGCGCGGGTGGTCGGCGTGGGGCTGGCGGTCCGGGGACCCGTCGCGGCGGGCGGCGGTGCGGTGCGCGTCGTCGGGGTCGGTCCGCCCGGGGACCGGGACGCGCGGTCGTAGCACGCCAGCCGTTCGGCATTGTCCTGAATGTCCGCGCAGCGGGTCGTAGCCTGGGCCGCGGCCCCCGAAATCATGGCCGGAACCATCACGAGAGCGGCGAGGGAAGAGACGATTGGATAGGCGGGTCGCATGGAATATCTCACTGATCTGTCGTAGGTCCGGACGGTAAAGCGCCGGAATTGGCTGCTGGGACCGGCGTGCCGGAGGCGTGTCACACATATTGTGTACGAAACCGCCAGCACTGTCGTCCCGCGACCTTTATAGCGTCATTTCCTTTCGAACCCTTATCGCGGGCGTCGACGCGCTGTCATTGATCGAGGGCCGACAGCTCGGCATTGGCGAACTCCAGGCGGCCGGCCAGGGTGTTGATGACCAACCGCTGGAGGGCGAGGGCGGCGCGAGGGTCCTGGTCGACCATTTCGGCGAGTGGACGGTGGCGGTCCGCGGACGGCCGCCAAAGAAACCGATCTCACCCAGGACGGTGCAGCTTGTCATCGTCCTGAGGCGCAGTTCCGTCTCCGCCCTGTCGGGTCTCGTCCGGTCGGACACGACGACGCAGACCTCGCCGCTTTCGATGAGGAAAATGTCATCCGCAGCTTCGCCCTGCCGGGCGAGTAGATCGCCGACACCGAACTCGCATCTTTCGAGCCAGGCCAGGAGTTTCGGGGCCGCCTCCGGGTCGTCGAGTTCGTGAGCCAGCCACTCGGCG
>CAYGKX010000040.1:0-11153 GCA_964350225.1 uncultured Rhodospirillaceae bacterium
GGGCGCCGGGCGGGCTCGGGCGGCGGCGTCGGCGTCGGACAGCGCACGCAGGTCGGCGATTCCCTCCAGACGCGGTGCCAGATCCACCACACCGCCGCCCTCAACCACACCAAAGGACCGGCGGCCCTCGACCTCGAAACTCAGCAGCTTCACGATGCGCTCCTTCCCGTTGCTCGTCCGGCCCCGAAGGGTACCGGTACCGCTTGTCCGCCCTCACCGCGATCTTGACACCCGAGAGCCGTCGATCTATTAATTAACATGTTAAGTTATTGCGTGATCGTCGTCAACGCGTCCCCGGATTATCCTGCCGGGCGCAGCAAGGAACGGGCGACCCGCAACGGGAGGATAGGGCGATGCCGCATTTCATGGTCGAGTATTCCGAGAATATCGAGGAGGCTCTCGATCTGCCGCGCCTGTTCGAGCGCCTGACGGAAACCGCCGTCGAGACGGGCGTCTTCGAATTGGCGGGTATCCGTTGCCGCGCGCTGCCGCGTGCCCAGTACCGGCTGGCAGACAACCACCCCGATAATGCCTTCCTGCACCTGCACCTGCGCATCCGGGCAGGCCGGCCGCTGGAAGACCGGAAACGGGCCGGGCAAGCCATCTTCGCGATGCTGAACGACTATCTGGCGCCGATTTTCGACAGCCGGCCGTTCATGCTGTCCTTCGAAATCGCGGAAATCGACGCCGACCTGAACTTCAAGAAAAGCAACGTCCGCGACCACATCGCCGCCCGTGCAGGGAACGGCGCCAGCGGGCAGGAGGCCGCCCAGTGACCGACATGCTGACCGAACACCTGAAGAAGACCGAGGCCTATCTCGAACGGTTCCGGACAGGCATCCTGCCGCATTTCATCGGCGGTACCCACGACCCGGGCAGATCCGGCGCGACATTCGAGAACCTGACGCCGATCGACAATTCGGTCCTGTGCGAGGTCGCGCGCGGCGATGCGGACGATCTGGATGCGGCGGCCCGCGCGGCGAAGGACGCCTTCTCGGATTGGCGCAAGACCTCCGGCAAGGTCCGGAAGAAGATCCTGCACAAGATCGCCGACGGGATCGAGGCCCGGGGCGAGGAGATCGCCTTCCTGGAGTGCATCGACACGGGCCAGACCATCCGCTTCATGAAGGCCGCGGCGGAGCGGTCGGCCGTCAACTATCGCTTCTACGCCGACAGGGCGCCGGAGGCCGCGGACGGCCTGGCCCTGCCGGCGGACGATCACTTCAACTACACGACGCGCCAGCCGATCGGCCCTGTCGGGGTCCTCACCCCCTGGAACACGCCTTTCATGCTGACGACGTGGAAGATTGCGCCGGCGCTTGCCGCCGGCTGCACGGTCGTCCACAAGCCAGCGGAATGGAGCCCGCTCACCGCCATGATCCTGGCCGAGATCAGCCACGAGGCCGGCCTGCCGGAGGGTGTTCATAACCTGGTCAACGGCATCGGCGAGGAGGCGGGGGTCGCACTGACGGAACATCCCGCCCTCAAGGCCGTCGCCTTCGTCGGCGAAAGCAAGACCGGCGCCGCCATCATGGCCCAGGGCGCACCGACCCTGAAGCGTGTGCATTTCGAGCTGGGCGGCAAGAACCCGCTGATCGTCTTCGAGGACGCGGATCTCGACCGGGCGCTCGATGCCGCGATCTTCATGATCTACAGCCTGAACGGCGAACGGTGCACGTCATCGAGCCGGCTCTTGGTTCAGGCCTCGATCCACGACGAATTCGTCGCCCGTCTCGCCGAGAGAGTGGAAAAGATCAAGGTCGGCCACCCGCTCGACCCCGATTCCGTCGTCGGTCCCCTGATCCACCCGCGCCATTGCGACAAGGTCCTGAGTTACATGGACATCGCCCGGCAGGACGGCGCCGAAATCCGTGTCGGCGGCGGTCGGTCGGCCTATTCGGCCGACGGCAACTTCGTGGCGCCGACGCTCTTCACCGGCGCGAAGACGGACATGCGCATCGCGCAGGAGGAAATCTTCGGCCCGGTCCTGACGGTCCTCCCGTTCGAGGACGAGGACGAGGCGATCGCCATCGGCAACGACGTGCGCTACGGCCTCGCAGGCTATGTCTGGACGGAGAATCTGAGCCGCGCGCACCGGGTCGCCAACGCATTGGAGGCCGGGATGATCTGGGTGAATTCCCAGAATGTCCGCCACCTGCCGTCGCCCTTCGGCGGGAGCAAAGACAGCGGCATCGGCCGCGACGGTGGCGATTACAGTTTCGATTTCTATATGGAAACCAAGAACATCTGTATTGCCACCGGGCAGCACCGGATCCCCCGCCTGGGGGCCTGAGCGGCGCGGCGAGACCGGAACTGGAGAAGGAGGAAAGTCCATGGGCAAGATCGCGATGGCCGCGAAGATCACGCATGTGCCGTCGATCTGGATGTCCGAGATGTACGAGAAGCACAAGGGCATCCGGGACAACGCGATCAACGGCCTGGTCGAACTGGGCCGTCGGGCGCGGGAACGTGAGGTCGACACCTTCATCGTCGTCGACTGCCACTGGATCACCAATCAGGGTTTCCACCTGAATTCCACGCCCCATTTCGAAGGCGCCTTTACGAGCCCGGAACTCCCGCACTTCCTGAGGGACATGACCTACCGGTTCGAGGGCGATCCGGAACTGGGACAGGCCATCGCCGACGCGGTGGGCGAGGCGGGCTTCCGGTCGATTGCCCACAGCGACCCGAACCTGCCGGTGGAATACGGCACCTTGATCCCGATGCGCCACATGAACGGCGACGGCTTCGCGCGCGTCATTCCGGTCGCCGCCAACCAGTTCGCCAATATCGAGGAGGGTCGGCGGATGGGCGAGGCGATGGCGAAGGCGATCCATGCCTCCGACCGGACCGTCGGTCTGCTCGCCAGCGGCTCCATGTCCCATGCCTTCTGGCCGAATTCGGTGTCCGAGGCGGGCATCAACGAGGTCAACGGAGAATTCAACCGACAGGTCGACCTGCGGGTCCTTGAGCTCTGGGCAAAGGGAGAGTTCGAGGCCTTCCTGAAGATGCTCCCGGACTATGCGAAGCTGTGCCAGGGCGAGTGCAACATGATCGACAGCGCCATGCTGTTCGGCGCGCTCGGCTGGGACAGCTACAGGGGCCATGGCGAAGTGGTCGGCGAATATTTCGGCTCCAGCGGGACCGGCCAGGTCAACGTCGACTTCTCCGTCTAGCACTGGCTCAGGTCGGAAGGAGACAAGCTGCGCCAAAAAGGCGTACCGACCCACGGGAGGGGGTCAAGCATGACGCAAAGAACCCAACCGCCGTTCCGCGCCGACCATGTCGGCAGCCTGTTACGTCCGGCCGAACTTGCCGAGGCCCGCGCCAGGGTGAAGTCGGGCGCGCTGTCCGCCGAGGAGGGACGGGCGGCGGAGGATGCCGCGATCCGCGACGCGGTGGCCCTGCAGGAGGCCGCCGGCCTTGAATCCATAACGGACGGGGAGTTCCGGCGGGACTACTGGCATCTGGACTTCCTCTCCGGCTTCGACGGGGCGGAGTTGTGGCAGGCGCAGCGCACCAAGGCCTTCTCGAACGACGAACAGCCGCCGATGATAAAGATCGTCGACAAGGTGTCGCGGGGCGCGCCCATCTTCCTCGACCATTTCAGGTTCCTGAAGGACGCGACGACGAAAACGCCGAAGATCACCATCCCCGGCCCGTCGCTCATCCATCTGAGGCCCGGGAACGAGGCGATCGACCCGGCGGCCTACGCCGACCCGGAGGATTTCTGGGCTGATCTCTGTGCCGGCTACCGCGAAGAAATCGCCGACTATGCCGCGGCCGGCTGCACCTATCTCCAGATCGACGACATCAGCTACGCCTATCTGTGCGACGAGGCGATGTGCCAGATGATCCGAGACCGGGGCGACGACCCGGCGGACGTGCTGCAGCTCTATGTCCGTCTCTTCAACGAGGTCGTGCGCGACCTGCCTGACGGCATGACCGTCGCCGTCCATATGTGCCGGGGCAACTTCAAGAGCTCCTGGGTCGCCCAGGGCGGCTACGAACCGGTCGCAAAGGCCTGTTTCGGCGGCATGAATGTCGATGCCTTCTTCCTGGAATATGACAGCGACCGCGCCGGCGGGTTCGAGCCTCTGCGCTTTCTCGCCGACGGAAAGAACGTCGTGCTGGGACTGGTCTCGTCCAAGGTGCCGGATCTCGAATCCGCCGACGACCTCAAACGCCGGATCGACGAAGCGACCCAGTTCGTGCCGCTGGACCGCCTGTGTCTCAGCCCGCAATGCGGTTTCTCAAGTACCCACCATGGCAACGCGGTGACGGTCGACGACGAGAAGGCCAAGCTCGGTCTCGTGGTCGATGTCGCCCGGGAGGTCTGGGGATGAACGCACCCGTCTCCCAGGCCGCGGCTGCGGCCCGCCCGAACCACATCCCGCCCGAGGAATGGGCGCTCCGGGTCGAGCTCGCCGCCTGCTACCGGATTTTCGACCATCTTGGCTGGGTGGAGCTGATCTACAACCACATCACGGTCCGCGTTCCGGGGCCGGAGCCGCACTTCCTCATCAACCCGTTCGGGTTGATGTATAACGAGGTAACGGCTTCCAACCTTCTGAAGATCGATGTCGAAGGAAATGTGATCGGGGAGAGCGAGTGGCCGGTGAACCCGGCCGGTTTCGTCATCCACAGCGCGATCCATGCCAACGTGCCGAACGCCCATTGCGTCATGCATACCCATACGACGGCGGGGATGGCGGTGGCCTGCAAGGAATCCGGGCTCGACTGGAACAATTTCTATTCCGCCCAGATCTACAACCAGGTCGCCTACCACGATTTCGAGGGCATCACGGTCGAGGAGGACGAGAAGGTGCGCCTTCTCGCCAGCATGGGCGACAGGCGGCTCCTGATCCTGAAGAACCACGGTCTGCTCGCCTGGGGCGAGACGGTCCCCGAGGCACTGGTCCGCCTGTGGACCCTGCAGCGCGCCTGCGAGATCCAGATGGCGTCGGAGGGCCTCCCCGGACCGTCGATCCCGCTGACGGAGGAGATCCGGGAGCAATGTTCCAGGGTCTCGCTCCAGTTCGACCGCAACTATGGTGGCGGCCGCGACGTCTTCGATGCGCTTCGGCGGCAGGTCGACCGGAAGGACATGTCCTACGCGACGTGAACGGGGTCAGCCAGATTGCCCGATCCGGCTTTTGCCTGGCACTCGTGTTCCCGTCCTGCAAGACGGCGGTTGTCCCGGCTCCTCGGGATGAAGTTCTCCAAATCATTCAATGACTTCATCCCGAGCGGCAGCCGCAGGTCCGTCTCGAAGGATCGGATGACGGAAGCCGCCGCCCTAGACGTCCGCGAATTGCGGGAATAGCGCCAGCGCGTTGTCGCGCTCGATGCCCCGCAGGACATCCGGCTCCAGGCCGAGGTCGATCAGGCCCTTGACCGTCGCGACCATCGTCGGCTCCGGCGCGAAGGGGTAGTCGCTGCCGAAAAGGACATGGTCCGGCGTCACAAGTTCCAGCAGGCTCCGGAAGGCAAGCCAGTTGGCCGACAGCGCGGTGTCGTAGTAGAGGCGCGCCAGCTCCGGGACCACCCCGTTCGGCACCGCCTCCTTGAAGCCGGGTCGGGCGCCCAGGCGGGCGATGCGCTCGGCCAGGTAGGGAGCTGCGCCGCCCGCATGGGAAAAGATGAAGCGGATATTCTGGCAGCGGGCGAAGGTGCCGCTGAACAACAGGCTTACGATCGCCCGGGTCGTGTCGATTGGAAAGTCCAGGGTCGCGGTCGGATGGAAATAGACCACCGCCCCGCGCCGGTTCAGTTCATCGAAAATGGGCGCGAATTCCGGGTCGCCCGGATAGCGGTCGCCGTAGCTGGTCAGGAGTCCGATGCCGTCCGCCTTGAGGTCGTCGAGCGCGTAACTGATCTCCGCCATACTCGCGTCGACGTCGGGAATGGGCAGGTTCGCGAACATGCCGAAGCGGCCCGGAAAGTCGCGGCGCAGCCGGTCGGCATAGTCGTTGCAGTCGCGGCACAGCCGCCGGGTCTCGTCTGTGTCGCCAAACCACAGGCCCGGCGCGGAGATCGAGGTGATCGACGTCGCGATCCCGTTCCGGTCCATGGCTGCGATGGACATTTCCGGCGTCCATTCCGGCGTCTTGCCCGACAGGATCAGCGGACCGATCCGCTCGTCGCCCACCGTCTGGACATAATCGGGCGGCAGGATGTGATGATGAACGTCGATACGGTGGGCGGCCATGACGGCTCCTTTGGCGGCAGTCGGGGAAAGATGACGCGGTGCGCGCCGGCCGGGATTTTGGCCCGAACCGGGCGCCCCGGGCAATGGCGGAGGGGCTGCCGACATCCCGGGGCGGCCATGCAGCCAAGGGATAGGGGGCGGTCGGCACCTCGTATGAGGGAGGCGGTCGGATGCCCGGCTGACGCCGCCAATATGGGCGGATGCCAGGCGCGGATCGCCGGTCTATATTTTCTGCGACGGAATTGGCCGGCGACGGCGTTTAGGGTCTTACGGGTATTCGGGGGCGCGCTGAACCGTGAGGGTGCGGTCGCGGGGCGCGGCCTGTTTCGGGCGTCGCCCAGTCGGGTGGCCCCTGGGTCGGGCACTTCGTCCGCACCTCCACACAGTGACGTGTTAGCGGAAGAGTAGTCATGAGATTCCTCTCGCGTGCCCTTTCCGGGCTGCTGATCCTTGCCTCGACCCTGGGGCTGGTCGCGCTGTCCGTCTGGTGGATCAGCGACACCGCCGAAAAGACCGGCGGGCCCCGGCCGCGCATGGCGCAAGAGCGCAGCTATACGGTCGACGCAGCCGTCCTCAAGTCCATCCGCTACAGTCCGACGATTGTCGCCTATGGCGAGGTCAAGGCCTGGCGGACGCTCGAGGTGCGCGCGCCCAAGGCGGGTCGGATCGACCGGCTGGCAGATAATTTCCGCGACGGCGTTTTCGTCAAGAAGGGTGCCCTGCTTCTCAGTATCGAGCCGGAGGCATCGGCCCGCCGGGTCGCCGACGCCGAACAGGCGCTGGCCCAGTCGAAAGCGCAGCTCACCGAGGCCGAGAACGCCCTGACCCTGATCCGTGACGAGATCCGCATCATGAAGGTCCCGGTCGAGGTCAAGAAGCGCGACCTCGAACGAAAGCGCTCCCTGCGCCGGACCGGGGCGGTTTCCCAGACATCGCTGGACGAAGCGGAGCTTGCGGTGTCGAGCGCCGAGCAGGCGCTGGTGGCCAAGCGGCAGGCTGCGCTCGCCCTGGAGCGGCGGGTGGCCGAGGGCAAGGCCGCTGTCCGCCGCGCGGCCCTGACCCTTGCCGACGCCAAACAGGCCGCCGCCGACGCCCGCTATGAAGCACCCTTCGCCGGCCGGCTGGCCGAGGTGACGGCCACCCTGGGGCGGATCGTCTCCCAGAACGAGAAACTCGCCCTCCTCATCGACCCGACCGCTCTCGAAGTCGCATTCAAGATCCGCGATGCCGATTTCGGGCGCCTGCTTGCCGACGGTACCGACAGCGAGCTGAAGCCGCTGCGGGTCAGCGTCGTCATGAAGTTCGGCGAGCGCGTCGTGACGGTGGAGGGCACGCTGACCCGCGCGGCCGCCACCAGCGACCCCGCCGGCGGGCGGATCGTCTATGCCCGGCTCGATGTCGACGAGAAGACGCCCTTGAAGCCCGGCGATTTCGTCACGGTCACCGTCCATGAAAGGGCCATCGACGACGCCATCGTGATCTCCGCCCGGGCGGCGACCGAGGACGGCAGGGTCCTGCTGATCGGGGACGACGGCCGGCTGAAGGAGGTCCGGGCGAAGATCCTGCGCCGGCAGGGCGACGAACTGATCGTCGCCGGTGTGCCGCTGGGCGCGCGCTACGTAACCACCCGGCTGCCCTACCTCGCCGCCGGCATCAAGGTCCGCCCGCGCGGCAAGGACATAAAGCCGGGTCCGGAGGCGAAACGGGCCGAACCCGGCGACGGTGACATGGTCGCGCTGACGCCGCGTCGGCGTGCCGCCCTGATCCGCGTGGTCCAGGCGAGCAAGCGCATGCCGGCGGCACGCAAGAAACGCCTCCTCGCCATGCTCGCCAAGCCCCGCGTGCCCCGCCGGCTCGTCGCGCGGCTCGAACGCGCGGCGCGCATGAGCGTCGGCCGATGAGCGGCCGCCCCGCGCCCCGCCACGGCGGGAGCGGTGGAGGCGGCGGCTTCTTCGGATATTTCGTCGAGCACCGCACCGCCGCCGTCCTGCTTCTCATCCTCATGATCGTGGCCGGCGCCTTCGCGATGACGAAGATCCGCGCCCAGCTCTTTCCGGATGTCGTCATCGAGCGCGTTTCCGTCACCGTCACCTGGCAGGGGGTCTCGCCCCAGGAGATGGATACGGCCGTTGTCGCCCGTATCGAACCGGTGCTCCGAGCCATCGAAGGGGTCAAGGAGGTCTCCGCGACCGCCCGGGAGAGCTATGCGACCATTCAGCTGGAGTTCGAACCCGGCTGGGACATGGGACGGGCGGTCGAGGACGTCAAACAGGCCGTCGACGGGATCCAGGATCTGCCGGAAGATGCCGAGACTCCGGTGATCAAGCGGCTCAGCTTCAGCGACAGCGTCACCTCGGTGGTCATCACCGGAAAGGTTCCGATCGATCTCCTCGAGCGCTACGCGACGGAGCTCAAGAACCGCCTGTTCAAGATGGGCGTGACCCAGACGGACATCAAAGGCGTGGTCGCGCCGAACATCCAGATCGACGTCCGGCCGGAGGCGCTTGAGCGCTATAAGCTGACGCTTCAGCAGGTCGCCGCTGCCGTCACCGCCGAGACCGGCACCCAGCCGGTCGGCCAGATCGACGACGGTGCCGCCCGCATCCGGACCAACGCCGACAAGCGGACGGTCGAGGAGATTGGCGCCATCGCGGTGAAGTCGCTGCCGGACGGCACCAAGCTGCGGCTGCGCGACATTGCGAAGGTTACGCTCGAGGGCCTCGACCGGCAGATCGCGCTCTTCAAGAACGGCAACCCCGCGGTCGAACTTGACGTCGACCGGGACGCGCTGGGCGACACCCTGGCCATCCGCGACAAGGTGGAAAAGGCTGTCGCCGCCATCCGGCCCACCCTTCCAAAGGGTGTCGAGATGACGCTGGCGCGCACCCGTGCCCAGCATATCGAGGACCGGATCGACCTCTTGATCCGCAATGGCCTGGGTGGTCTCGCGATCGTGCTGGTTCTTCTGTTCCTGTTCCTGTCCGCGCGAACAGCCTTCTGGGTCGCGGCCGGCATCCCGGTCGCCATGGCGGCGACCATCGGCCTCATGTTTCTCTTCGGGCTGACCCTCAACGTGATGTCGCTCTTCGCGCTCATCATCTGTCTCGGCATCGTGGTCGACGACGCCATCGTGGTCGGCGAGCATGCGGACGACCTGTCGCGCCAGGGACAAAGCCCGGTGGAGGCAGCGACGAACGCGGCGCGGCGTATGGCGGCACCGGTCTTCGCGGCTTCGATCACGACCATCATCGCCTTCTTCGCCCTGACGGCGATCAGCGGCCGCTTCGGCAAGTTCGTCGTCGACCTGCCGATCACCGTCGCCGTCGTCGTGGCGGCGAGCCTCCTGGAATGTTTCCTCATCCTCCCCGACCACATGCGTCACGCGCTGTCGGGGAAGTCGGCCCGCAGCTGGTTCGATGCACCCAGCCGGCTGGTCAACCGTGGGTTCGACGCTTTCCGGGAGCGGGCTTTCCGTCCGCTTGTCGGCTGGGTGATCCGCCTGCGCTATCCCGTCGTCGCCCTTACCCTGCTGCTCCTCGCCATCTCCGTCTCGGCGGTGATGGACCGGACGGTGCGCTGGCGCTTCTTCTCCGCGCCGGAGCGTGGGGTCGTGACGGCGAATATCGCGATGCTGCCCAGTGCCAAGCGCGCCGACACGATGGCAATGCTGGCCGAGATGGATCGGGCGTTGAAGGTCGTCAACGCGCGCTACGCCGGGGAGCATGGCAAGGCCCCCGTCAAGATCGCCATGTACCGGGTCGGCGGGAACGCCGGCCGACGGGGCCTTGCCGGGGCGGCCACGAAGGATCCGGATCTTCTGGGCGGCTTCCAGATTGAACTGATCGACCCGGACGAACGGCCCTATTCCGCCTTTGCCTTCATCCGCGCCTGGCGGGCGGAGATCAAGAACCACCCGCTGCTGGAAACGCTCGCCTTGCGCGGGGAGCGCTCCGGGCCGGGCGGGGATGCGATCCATGTCCGCCTGACGGGCGCGACGAGTGCCACCCTCAAGGCCGCGGCAGAGGCCATCAAGCAGGCGCTTGCCCGCTATCCGGCGGCGAGCGCGGTCGAGGATTCGCTGGCCTACGACAAGCCCGAACTGGTCGTGAAACTGACGCCGAAAGGCGAGGCCCTGGGCTTCACCACCGCCTCCATTGCCCGGGCGCTTCGACAACAGCTCGACGGCATCAAGGCGGCGACCTTCGCCCAGCGCGGCCGCGAGGTCGAGGTCAGGGTCCGTATCGCCGAGGACCGTGTGGGACCCGCCTATCTGCACCAGGCGCGCCTCGCCAACCCGAAGGGCGGCTTCGTCTACCTGAACGAGATTGCGACGATCCGGGAGACCCAGGGCTTCTCCTCGATCCGGCGCGAGAACGGAGAGCGGGTCATCGAGGTCACGGGTGACCTCGCCGACGATCCCGCGGCGCGCGACCAGGTGATGCGGGCGCTCACAACGGAAATCCTGCCCGGTGTCGCTGCGCGATACGGGGTGAGCTGGACGCTCGCCGGCCTGGCGGAACAGGAACGCGACTTCCTGTCCGACGCCCTCATCGGTTTCCTGATGTGCCTCGCCGGCATCTACCTCGTCCTGTCCTGGATCTTCGGCTCGCTTACCCGGCCGCTGGTCGTGATGCTGGTCATTCCCTTCGGCCTGATCGGCGCCATCTGGGGCCATTACGTCCACGGCGTGCCGATGACGATGTTCTCGATCATCGGCCTGATCGGCATGGCCGGCATCATCATCAACGATTCGATCGTCCTGATCACCGAGATCGACGGCCGTGGCAGGACGGAGGCCCTGCGGGACGCGATCGGCACAGCGCTCTTCCAGAACCCCGACGTCTCGGTGCGGGCGCTCGCGAGCGAGCACTTCCAGCGCCCCGGCTCCGGCCAGTCCCGGCTGCCGCCGGTCGCGCGCGCCGAGCGTGCTACGGCCATCCTG
>CAYGKX010000040.1:11163-12312 GCA_964350225.1 uncultured Rhodospirillaceae bacterium
ACGCGGTCCGGGGCCTCGCCACGCACGCCGATCCGGCGGTACGGCGAGCCGGCTGCGCGCTGTCTTCCTGACGACGGTCACGACGGTGGGCGGCCTCGGCCCGATGCTGTTCGAGCAAAGCCGCGCGGCGCTGTTCCTCAAGCCGACGGTCGTGACCCTCGCTTACGGGCTCGGCTTCGGCATGTTGCTCGTGCTGCTGGTGACCCCGGCCATGCTGGCGATCCAGAACGACTTCAGGGTCAGTCTCCGCAGCGCCCGGCGGATGATCCGCCACTGGCGCCGGCGCCGCCCCTCACTCGGCGGGCCGGCGACGCCGGCGGCGTAGGGTGGCGCGCGTCAGCGCCCGTCCGAAAGGATCGGATGGCGGGTGCTCACCGAAGAACCTTTGGAACAACCGGCTCCTGCCTCACCCCGGTGTGACGCCGTTCTTGCCTTCCCAGACCGTGATCGTCTTCGTGAAGTCCTCGGTCGGGCCCAATTCGTCCCGCGCTTCGGCCCACATGTCGCGGGCGAGCTTGCTCATCGGCGCGTCAATGCCGATCGCCTCGGCAAGGTCGCCGGCGATCTTCACGTCCTTGGCCATCAGCCCGAGCTGGAACCCGGAGCCGTAATCCCGGGTCAACACATGATGCTTCATCGGCAACTCGGTGTTGAAGCAGCGGCCCGTGGAATTGTTGATGATGTCGATCATGGTCGCCCGGTCGAGGCCGAACCTGTCGCCGACGATGAGCGCTTCCGATGCCGCGATGAAGCTTGCCGCCGCGACATAGTTGTTGAGCGCCTTCATGGCGTGCCCGGTGCCCAGCCCGCCGGTCCGGAACAGACGGTCGCCCATTGTCTTCAGCACCGGTTCGGCCCGCGCGAGGGCCTCCTCGTCGTCGGTGCCGATCATGATGGCGAGCGTGCCGTCGACCGCTTTGGGGACCCCGCCGGAGACCGGCGCGTCGATCAGGGGGATCCCACGCTCCGCCAGTTCCGCTCCCAGTTCCCGCGTACCGATGGGCTCGGACGAGCTCATGTCGACCACGACGGTCCCGGTTGTCAGGATATCGGCGAGCCCGTTGTCGATCAGCACCTCGCGCACGATTTGTCCCGTCGGCAGCATGGTCACGACAATGTCGGAGGCCGCCGCCAGGCTCGGGAGGTCGG
>CAYGKX010000040.1:12322-16358 GCA_964350225.1 uncultured Rhodospirillaceae bacterium
CCGCGGCGTAGCTGTTCTCCTGAGCGAACCGATCTGCGGCCGTTGTGTTCGTGTCGAATACGGTAAGGGCCGCATCGCTTCTGGCCACGCAGGCCGCCATCGGTCCTCCCATGTTGCCGATGCCGATGAAGCCGACTTTCGGGCCGCTCATTTGGCGCCTCCCGCGCGTTCGTCCTCGCGCTCGCCCTCGTCGATGCCCATTTCCTGGAAGACTTCGCTCGCCGCGCGGAAGGCGCCGACGGCTGCGGGGACGCCACAATAGATGATGCCGTGGACGAACACCTCGCGGATCTCCTCGATCGTCGCACCGTTGGCCAGCGCGCCCTTCACATGGACCTTGATCTCGGGGATCTTGCCCATCGCGAGCAGCATCCCGAGGGTCAGGAGGCTGCGTTGCTTCCGGTCCAGATGATCGCGGTGCCAGACGTCGCCGAAGCAGCGCTCGGTCACGAATTCCTGCAAGGGCCACATGAAGGCGGACGCACTGTCGATCTGCTTCTCGGCGCCCTCCGGCCCGAACATGTCGCGGCGGATCGCGACGCCCTGCTCGAAATACTTGTCGGTCATGTTTCCTCCCGGTGGTTGCGGGCGCGGGTCATTGTTATCGGCGCCGGCACGGTCATAATGGCGCATCCGGTAGATCAATACACCCATTGAAAATCGTAAGAACCGGCCGGCGCGGGGAGGCCATCATGCAGACGAGCCGAGATCGTATTCTCACCACCCATGTCGGCAGCCTGCCGCGCCCGCCGGAGGTGGTGGACCTCCTGTTCGCCCAGGAGGCGGGGGACGCTGTCGACCCGGCGTCGCTCGACACGGCGCTTGCGGCGGCCGTGGCGGCAGCGGTCGATCGGCAGGTGGCGCTCGGCATCGACAGCGTCTCCGACGGGGAGATGAGCAAGATAAGCTATGCCACCTATGTGAAGGACCGGCTGTCCGGCTTCGCCGGCGACACGCCCAGAAAGCCGGCCCTCGACCTGCGCGACCTGCCGGACCTGCGTACCAAGATGGCAGCGGTCGCCGGCAAGCAGACCTTCCGCCGCGCTTCCTGTGTCGCCCCCGTCGCGGTGGCCGACAGCGCGCCGCTGGCGGCGGACATCCGGCATTTCGCGGCGGCGCTGACGGCGCATCCGGGTGCGGAGGGCTTTCTCAATTCGGCCTCGCCCGGCCTCGTTACGGCTTTCCAGCCGAACGACTACTATCCGTCGAACGCCGCCTATGTCGACGCGGTCGCCGAGGCGATGAAGCCCGAGTATGAGGCGATCGTCGACGCCGGCTTCCTTCTGCAGCTCGACTGCCCCGACCTTGCGATGGCGCGCCATACGGGTTTTCAGGACCTGACGGAAGCTGCGTTCCTGAAGCAGGCGGAGCATCAGGTGGCGGCGCGGAACCACGCGCGGGAAAACGTCCCGGCGGAGAAGGTGCGGATGCATATCTGCTGGGGCAACTACGAGGGGCCGCACGACCACGACATCGCGCTCGAGAAGATCATGGACATCGTCCTGCAGGCCAAGCCCCAGGCGATCCTTTTCGAGGCGTCGAATCCTCGGCACGAGCATGAATGGATCGTCTGGCGCGACTGGAACCTGCCGGACGACAAGATCCTCGTGCCCGGCGTCATCGGCTCGACGACAAACTATGTCGAGCATCCCGAACTGGTCGCCCAGCGGATAGAGCGTTTCGCCGGCATCGTCGGGCGGGAGCGGGTGATCGCCGGCACGGACTGCGGCTTCGGCACGTTCGCCGGCATCGGCAAGATGGACCCGGACGTGTCCTGGCGGAAGCTTGGCGCGCTGGTGGAGGGGGCCCGGATTGCGTCCGGGCGGCTGTGGTCCTGAGCGGCCGGTTCACGCGTCCGGCCAGACATCCCTGGCCACGCGGCCGACCAAGGAGAGTTTCCGCCACTGGTCGTCCTCGGTGACGAGATTGCCGTCGGTCGTGCTGGCGAAACCGCATTGCGGACTGAGGGCGAGGTGGTCGAGAGGCACGTATTTCGACGCCTCTTCAATGCGCTCCTTGAGGACAGCCGGGTCTTCCAACTCCGGCCGCTTGCTCGTCACCAGGCCGAGGACAACATTCACGCCGGGTCGGACGTGGCGCAGCGGCTCGAACCCGCCGGAGCGCTCGTCGTCGAACTCCAGGAACAGACTGTCGGCGGTCAGGCCGCCAAGGGCGGCTTCCGCGATGGGCTCGTAGCCGCCCGACGCCGTCCAGGCGCTTCGCGCGTTGCCTCGGCAGATATGGATCGCGAGATGCGTGTCCGGTCCGCGTTTCTCCATGCAGCGATTGAGAATGTCGACATAGCGGGCAAGCAGCGCGTCGAGGTCGCCATGCACGGCCTTCAGCCGCTCCCGCTGGGTCGCGTCGACGAAATTCGCGAGATAGGGATCGTCGATCTGGATATAGCGGCAGCCCGCGGCCTCAAGCGCGGCGATCTCTTCCTGGTAGACCGTGACGAGATCCGTCCAGAAATCCTCGATGTCGGGGTAGATCGACCGGTCGACGGCCGCGTCGCCGCCCAGCACATGGACACGGGTGGGCGCGGGGATGGTGATCTTCGGCGTTTCGCTGCTGTGCGCCGCGAGAAAGGCGTAATCGTCGCCCGCGAGCGGCCGGGTCCGGCGAATCTTGCCGACGACCCGCACCAGCTTCGGCTTGTAGCCGCTGCCTTCGCCTTCCTTCCGCTTGAATTCCTGGTCGTCTTCCTGGTCGTAGATCTCAACGCCGTCGATCCCGGCAATGAAATCGAGCCACCAGTTTTCGCGGCGGAACTCGCCGTCCGTGACGGCATGGAGGCCACACTCCGCCTGATGCTTCAGGGCCTCCGCGATCTCCCGGTCCTCAATTTCGGTTAGAGCCGTGCGGTCGATCTCGCCCTTGGCGAATTTCGAGCGGGCGTCGAGCAGGGAGGGCGGGCGCAACAGACTGCCGACCTGGTCGGCGCGGAAGAAGGGCTTTGCCTCGGACATGGGGCCTCGCAGGCTACGGGTTGAGATCGTTGGTCGGGAGGCTTGCCGGTCTCAAGCCGCGTCCGCGACGCGCGCCTGCCGGGCGATGGCCTTCTCCAGCACGCGGCGGGCGCGCAGGCCGCCGGTGTCGGCGGTGATGTTGACAAGCGGCCGGTCGGCATGCCGCTCCATCGCCCGTTGCTGGGCCTCCAGCACCTCGACATCCTCAAGGAAGATCGTGCCGACGCTCGACTTGAACATCTCTGTCAGTTCCGGGTTCTCAAGGTCGTAGTTGCGGACCGGGCACCAGAAGTACCAGCAGCTCGTCTCGGTCTCGGGCGTGATGGAATTGAGGATCATCGCGGTGACGCCCCGGCTGCGGTCGCCGTCGGGCGCGCCGGTGCCGGTCTCCGCGACACCGACGTCGATCGCGATGTTGGCCGGCAGGGCGTAGTTGATCATCTGCCACCGGTCTACAGTGCCGACCCCGTCGAAGGCCGCGTCGATGGTCTTGCGCCAGAAGGGGGCGGGATCGTGGTCCAGCATCCAGCGGGTGACGACGACCCTGTCGCCCTGCTGCTCCGTCCTGATGGGGCTCTCGACGACCGCGTCGTTGCCGATGGAGCCGTGATGAACATAGGTCTCGTGGGTCAGGTCCATCAAATTGTCGATGACCAGGCGGTAATCGCATTTCAGGTGATAGACGCCGCCCGCGCCGCGCCAGGCCGGGTCGTCCGCCCAGTGCATGTCGGGGACCAGCGCCGGGTCCGCCTGCTCCGCCTCGCCGATCCACACCCAGATCAGGTTGTGCGTCTCGACGACGGGATAGGTCCGGACCTTCGCCTGGGGCGGGATGCTTTCCTGGCAGGGGATGGCCACGCATTTCCCATCGGGCGCGAAGGTCAGGCCGTGGTAGCCGCACTGGACCCGGTCGCCGACCAGCTTGCCGTGGGAGCGCGGCAGCATGCGGTGGCAGCAGAGATCCTCGAGCGCCGCCGGCGTGCCGTCCTCACAGCGATAGAAGATGATCTCCTCGCCGCAGACGGTGCGGGCGAGGATCTCCTGCTTCAGCTCGTCGGCCCAGGAGA
>CAYGKX010000041.1:0-1642 GCA_964350225.1 uncultured Rhodospirillaceae bacterium
AGCCCGAAACCTGGTTCACGCGCAGCCAGGGGGACGGCATATCCGTCTATGCCGGGCGGAAGGACGTCCTGCTGCGCCCGGGAATCTACACCTACACGATCGTTTTCCGCACGGCCCGGCAGATCGGCTTTTTCAAGGATTTCGACGAGCTTTATTTCAACGCGATCGGGCACAAGTGGCTTTTCACGATCCGAAAGGCGACGGTGACGGTCGAAATGCCGAAGGGCGCGGGGCTTCTCGGCTGGACCGCTTATACCGGCCGTGTTGGCGAGCGGAACAAGTCGTACGACGCGGGGCGAGACGCGAAGGGCAACCTGACCTTCACGACCACCTACCCGCTCTATCGGCGGAACGGCATGACCGTCTCGGTGAAGTTCCAGAAGGGCTTCGTCGAACCGCCGCGCGGCCTCGCGAAGGTCCTCCTTTTCCTGTGGGACAACCAGGCAAGCGCGATACTCGCTCTCGGCCTGATCGTCGTGGGCCTCTATTTCCTGATCACCTGGTGGCGCATCGGGCGCGACCCGCGGCGTGGCACGATCATCCCGCTGTTCGGACCGCCCAAGGGCCTGTCCCCGGCGGCCTGCCGTTTCGTTCTGGAGATGGGCTACGACCGCAAGGCCTTCGCCGCCGCCATCGTCGACATGGCGGTGAAGGGCTACTTGAAGATCAAGCAGTCCGGGAAAACCTTCACCCTGGAGAAGACGGGGGCGACGAAAGCCGGGCTGTCGACCGGCGAGAAGGCCATCGCCGCGAAGATCTTCGGCAAGGCGAAATCGGTCGAATTGAAGAACAAGAACGCCAGCAAGGTCAGCGGCGCGATCAAGGGCCTCAAGTCGGCCCTGTCGGAGGAGTGGGAAGCCGGCTTTTTCGCCCGCAACCGCTGGCAGTTCGCCGGCGGCGCGGTGCTCTCGCTCATCTTTGCGGCGGTCGCCGGGTTTTCCCTCGACGAAGGTGCGGGTGTGTCGCTCCTGATGCTCAGCGTCTTTGGCGGCGTCGCCACCTTCTTCGTCTGGCGCGCGGTTCTGATGTGGCGCGGCGGCAACCGCGCGGCCCCGGTCATGTTCCTCGTTCTTTCGATCCTGATGGGCGGCTTCTTCGCCATTCTCGCCCTTCTGATCTTCGAAGAGATGCCCTGGGTGCCGCTGGTCGGCTTCGCGCTTCTGGGCGTGATGAACATCCTGTTCTTCGAGCTTCTCAAGGCGCCGACCCGCGAGGGGAGGGCCCTGATGGACGAGATCGAGGGCTTCAGGATGTATCTTGGCGTCGGCGAGAAGGAACGGCTGGACCTCGTCAACCCGCCGGAAGAGACGCCGGAGCTGTTCGAGAAGTTCCTGCCCTATGCCATGGCGCTCGATGTCGAGACGCGATGGTCAAAACGCTTCGAAGGCGTGCTCGCCCGGGCCGGCAGGATGCCGGGCGAGGGCGGCACCTACATCCCCACCTGGTATTTTGCCACGCGCGGCAGCGACATGTCGCTTGACAGCCTGACCGGCACCCTGTCCGGCAGCTTCGCCAACGCCGCCGCCTCGGCAAGCGTGGCACCGGGCTCGTCGAGCGGCGGTGGCGGCGGCGGTTTCTCCGGCGGCGGGGGCGGCGGGGGCGGCGGCGGCGGCTGGTAGGGGTAGTCGCCCGACTGAGCCCG
>CAYGKX010000041.1:1652-16200 GCA_964350225.1 uncultured Rhodospirillaceae bacterium
GGATGAGGGGGGTGTCAAATCGGGGGCGAGCAATACCGGTATTGCTTCACTCCAAAATCCACCCCTCGTCCTGAGCCTGTCGAAGGACGCGATGACGGAAACAACCCGCCGTCACTCAGCCGCGACGGCGGCAGCGCCCGACACATCGAAGAGGCGCGCGCGGGCGGCGGTGTATTCCCGCTCCAGCCGGGCAACGACCTCGGCCGCCGGGACGACCGATTTCACGGCGGCGATGCCCTGGCCGCAGCCCCAGATATCCTTCCAGGCCTTGGTCGTGCCGGAGCCGAAACTCATCTTCGACGGGTCGGATTCCGGCAGGTTGTCGGGGTCGAGGCCGGAATTGGCGACGGCCGGTTTCAGGTAGTTGCCATGCACGCCCGTGAAGAGGTTGGAATAGACGATGTCCGACGATGCGCAGTCGACGATCATCTGCTTGTAGCGTTCGTCGGCCCGCGCCTCGTCGGTCGCGATGAAGGTCGAGCCGATATAGGCGAGGTCCGCTCCCATCGCCTGGGCCGCGAGAACCGAATCGCCTTTCGCGATCGAGCCCGACAGAAGAAGCGGCCCGTCGAACCATTCGCGGATCTCCTGGACCAGGGCGAAGGGCGACGTCGTGCCGGCATGGCCGCCCGCGCCCGCCGCCACGGCAATCAGCCCATCGGCGCCCTTCTCGATCGCCTTCCGGGCGAAGCGGTCGTTGATGATGTCGTGGAAGACGATGCCGCCATAACTGTGGACCGCCTCGTTCACCTCTTCCCGCGCGCCGAGGGAGGTGATCACGATCGGCGCCTTGTATTTGACGCAGAGCTCCACGTCGTGCTGCAGCCGGTCGTTCGACCGGTGCACGATCTGGTTGACCGCGAAGTGGGCGGCCGGGCTGTCCGGGTTCGCCTGGTTGTGGCGGTCGAGTTCCTCGGTGATCTGGATCAGCCACTCCTCGAGCTGCTCCGCCGGCCGCGCATTGAGCGCGGGGAAGGAGCCGACGATGCCCGCCTTGCACTGGGCGATGACGAGGTCGGGGTTCGAGATGATGAAGAGCGGCGCCCCGACGACGGGGAGACGCAGGCGTCCTTCGAGCAGCTTGGGCAGGGCCATGCCGGGTCCTTCTCTGTTTCGATCCGCGAGAATTGGAGGCGGGAGGAAGCCACGTACCTAAGGGCTGGCGGCGCCGGGAGCAAGTACCGGTTGTGCCCGGCCGCGCCTCAGTCCCCCGGCGGCACCGTCGGATAGCCACGGCCGGCATAATCGAACTCGCCCAGTTCGTGGACCTTTCGGCCGGCATGCTCGGTTGCCGCGAAATAGGCACGCACCTCGGAGATCAATCCGGTCCGCGTGTCGAACCGGTACCATTCGTCGCCGCGCAGACGCTTGCCCTGCTTCGGTCGGAATTGTGTCCACTCGACGACGGCCTCTCCCAGTTCCGGATCGCCGATGAAACGGTCGACCGTCCAGCGGGCACCGGTATGCTTCACCGTCTCCGCCCAGGCCTGCCCGATGCCGAGGGCGGACCGGAAGGCGCCGTATTTGTCGGTTTCCGGAAAGTAATGAACGGCGTCGATCGTGAAATGCCGGGCGATACGGGCGGCGTCGCCCCGATTGCAGTCGGCGTAGTAGCTCTCGATCCGGGCGCGCATCCCGTCGCGGGTCAATTTCGTATCGCCGCTCATGACGCTCCCTCCTTCGTGCCTGTGGTCCGTCCCCGGGCCGTCCGGTCGTCTGCCGCCGCGATATGATTCTCGATCGCCCGGGCGATCAGGTCCGCATGGGTCACCGGGGCCATATGCCCCGCTGTCGGCAGGACAGCCGCGCGGGCGTCCGGCAGTTGCGAGACGAGGATGTCCGCCATTCGTCTGGCGGCCGGGGTCGTCCGCTCCCCCGTCAGGACCAGCGCCGGTATCCCCAGGTCACCGTAGACCGCCGCCGGTGTCTCGTCTGCCCAGATCGCCCGGACATCCTGATGCATCTTGCCCGCCCGGGCGAAGATCGGCAGCCGCTGGGCCTTCGGGATTTTCTGCCAGGCGCCGGCGCCGTACCAGTAGTCGGTGAAGATCTCCATGGCGCGATCGATGTTACCGGCCTCGCAGGCGGCGCAGAAGCCCTCGATCATGCCGCCCACTTCCGCCAGGGCGTCGGTCGCGCCGGTCGAGCGCAGAACCCCGAGCGCGACCGGTTCCACCAGGGTCAATGTCGGGAAGCGGTCCGGTTCGCGCCGCGCGAGTTCCAGCGCCAGGAAGGCCCCCATCGAATGGCCGACCAGATGGGCCCGTCCGCCGGCATGATCCAGCGCTGCGGAAAGAAGCCCGCGTTCCGCGGCAAAGTCGGTCATCCGCCCTTCCGGCCATTTCTGCGACCGGCCATAGCCATGGAGGCTGGGCGCGACAAGCCGCCGGCGGTCCGACAGCTGGGCGATGAGGTTCCGCCACTGCCCCCCACCCATCCCCGCACTGTGCAGGAGAAGGAGGGGAATCCCCTCAAATTCGCCGGGACCCTGGTCGAGAAGATCGATCGCCAGGCCGTTCCTGTGGACAACTGCCATCTAACGTCACACCCACAATATCTGGTAGGTTAATAGTATAGAGTACGCTACAAAGTCTTCTGCAGATATTGGTTAATGCTCTTCTTGCAACGCCTTTGCCCCGCCAGTCAATTTTGTCTTGCCAATTTCCTGCATTCGGCTCATCCTAATAATTCTTAACCAATTATTAACCATAAATGACCGGCAAATCGGTCAAGGGGAAGTAACACATGCCGTCAGATAGCCGCACTGCGTCCGCGGCGATAGACGACGGTTTCGGAGTCATCGAGCTGAGCAAGGCCCGTCCCTCGGCGCGCCGCGCGATGTCCCCAAAACCGTCTCCATTGCCCGACACCCGGATTGGCCGTACCGCGATGCGTCCGGCCGGCCCCGCCACACAGCCCCGTCCCTCGATCCAGGCCGTCCTGGACCGCGCCCGGTTCGACGAACTGGTCGCCGACTACGACGACCGATATGGCATACTCTGGTACTTCATGAACCCGACGGAACGGCCCTGCGCCACCGTCGGCCTGATGGAGAATATCCAGAAGATGCAGGGCATCGTCCGCAACGCCTTCGCCGACTGGCAGGAGGAACGCGCGGAAGGCGACGAGAGCGGCATGCCGCTGCGATATCTCGTCCTCGCCTCGCATCTGCCCGGGATCTTCAACATGGGCGGCAACCTCGCCCTCTTCTCGGAGCTGATCGAGCGCCGCGACCGCAAGGCACTGGAATATTACGCGCGCCTGTCGATCGAGGTGATCCACAACAACCACGTCAACCTGAACCTGCCGATCGTGACGATCTCGCTGGTCCAGGGCGACGCGCTGGGCGGCGGGTTCGAGGCCGCGCTGTGCAGCAACGTGATCGTTGCCGAGCGCAGCGCCAAGTTCGGTCTGCCCGAGATCCTGTTCGGACTGTTCCCCGGCATGGGCGCCTATTCCTTCCTGGAACGGAAGATCGGGCGCGTCCAGGCGGAGCGCATGATCTTCAGCGGCAAGGTCTATTCGGCCGAGGAGCTGTACGAGATCGGCGTCGTCGACGTACTGGCGGAAGACGGTTTCGGCGAGGAGGCGGTGATCGACTACATCAACCGGAACAGTCACCGCCACAGCGCGCACCGGTCGATCTACAAGGTGCGCAACGCCGTCAATCCGGTGAGCTTCGAAGAGATGCGGGAGATCGCCCGCATCTGGGTCGACGCCGCCCTGTGCCTGGAACCGGCCGACCTGCGCAAGATGCAGCGCCTGGCCAACGCACAGATCCGGAGGACGCGTTCCGCCCACAACTGACCGGGACCGAGCTTCGATTGGCCCGCAACAACAAGCAATGACCTGAAGAAAAACGCGGAAAAGGTCAAGGAACCGGGAGCGGGAGAGGGCGTCGTGCGTGAGCGCGGCGCCCTCACTCCTTGGCGGCCCTAACTCCTCAGCGGCCCTATCTCCTCTCCGGCCCTCATTTCCGACCCGCCGGGGATCATTCGCCGGCGGCCACGACGGGCGCGGGCCCGAGCAACCGGGCGAGTTCGACACGGACGAGTTCGAACTCCCGGTGCAGCTCCGCGGCCAGCGCCGCCCCCCGTTCCATAAGCTCTCCTACTGTGACGCCGCTCACCGAGATGCAGACCCCATGCAGGCGGCGGGCGCCGAAATGCGCGGCGCTGCTGCGCAACGCATGGGCGCCGTCCCGTACGCCCCGCGCGTCGCAGCTGTTCACGGCATCGACGATCCGGTTCACCGTTTCCGCGCTGTCGGCGAGGAAATCCTCGGCCAGCATGGCGACGAATTCTTCCCCGTCTCCCAGGGCCCTCAGCGCCTCGAGCGCGGACGGATCGACGATGGGCGGGCGCGGGGCCTCCTCGGCGGGGCGCAGGCGCCGCACATTTCCGATGTCGGCAACCTCAGCGCCGGATCGTTCGCGGCCGCCCTCCCGCACAGCCCGTGTCGCACCGGCTGGCGCGCGACCATCCGGTACGCCCCCGCTCGGCGCGGAGGGCGCGGCCTGCTGCCCGCTCTCGCCGGCGGCCCAGCGGTCGACAATGCGCAGCAGGTCGTCCGGCTCCACGGGCTTGATGACGTAGTCGTCCATCCCCGCTTCCTCGCTGCGCTTGCGGCCTTCGGGCGTGGCGTCGGCGGTGAGCGCGATGATCGGCAGATGCGGCTTGTCGGTGCTGGCGAAGCGATAAAGCTTGGCCGCTTCCGGCCCGCTCATCTCCGGCATGTTCAAATCCATCAGGACGAGGTCGAAGCTTCCGTCGTCGAGCGCGGAGAGCGCTTCCTCGCCATTCTCCACCGCCACGACCGCATGGCCGGCGCTCTCCAGGATCTTCGAGACGACGCGCCGGTTCACCAGATTGTCCTCGGCGAGGAGGATCGTGAGGGCGCGCCGGGGGCCGGTGGGCGCCACCGGGCGGGCGCTGATCGAGGCCACCCCTCCCGCGACGTAGCCCGCGACATGGAGCATATTGGCGAGGGCGTCCGGATCGACCGGCGCCTTGAGGATCGACAGATAGTCGCGCTCCTCTCCCTCGCCGCCCTCCTCGGCGTCGCGGATCAGGCAAAGGATTGGCGGCGACCGCTTGATCTGCGCCTTGACGATACGCGCGAATTCCCGGCCGGTCAGTTGGCCCGAGCGGGCGTCGTAGAGGACGATAGGCCGATTGGCGCCGGCCGCGCCCTGCACCGCGGCCGAGAGGCGCGTCGCGCCGGCGACCGCCACCGGCCGGCCGCGCCGGCGCAGCACCTCCGCCGCGATCCGTTCGTAGACCGCCTCGTCCTCGGTCACGATGAAGACCGGGTCGCGGTCCCCGGCGGAGACGCGGTAATCGACGGAGGCATGGGTGCCGAAGGGCAGATGGACGGCGAAGACGCTGCCGCGGCCCGGCTCGCTCGACACCCCGATGGTCCCGCCCATCGCGGCGACGAGCTGGCGGACGATCGAGAGGCCGAGGCCGGTGCCGCCGTAACGGCGGGTGATCGTATCGTCCGCCTGGCTGAAGCTGTCGAAGATCGTCTCCCACTTCTCCTCCGGGATGCCGATCCCCGTATCCCGAACCTTCAGTTCCACCTCGACCCTGTCATGGCCGCCCGGGCGGGTCCGCACCTCGACCCCCACCAACCCGGTTTCCGTGAATTTGAGGCCGTTGCCGACCAGATTGACGATGACGTCGCGCAGATGGTCGGGGTCGCCGACGAGCCCCGGCGGCACCGCCGGGTCCACATAGACATAGAAACGCAAACCCTTGGCACGGGCCTGGACGGTGAACATCGACTCGATCTCGGCGATCAGCGCGTAGAGGTCGAACGGTTCATCCTTCGCCGTCAGCCGGCCGCTCTCCAGCTTGGAGAAATCGAGGATGTTGTTGATGAGGGACAGGAGCGTCCGGGCGGAACTGCGCACGGACCGGACCATCGAGCGCTGTTCGCTGTCGAGAGGCGACTTCTTGATGAGGCCGGTGAGGCCGATGATCGAGTTGAGGGGCGTGCGCAACTCGTGACTGATCGTCGCGAGGAAGCGGGATTTCGCCTGACTCGCCGCTTCGGCCGCCGCCTTCGCCTCGGTCAGCTTGCGGATGAGCGATACGACATAGGCCGGCAGGCAGACGAGCGCGATGAGAAGCCCGTAGCCGATGCCGATCGTCTGCTGCCAGTAGGGCGTCGACCACAGGACGTAGCCGAAACCGACCAGGCTGATGGCGGCGGAGCCGACCAGGTACCGGGCGCCGTAGCGGAAGCCGTTGCCGAAGGTGACCCACAGATAGATCGGATACATGACCGCCGCGAGGCCGGCACCGACATGCATGACCAGGCTATTGATCCACAGGTCCGCATTCATCGCCAGCACCCGCCGGACGACGGATCGACCCGGGAAGCAGACGATGTGCAGGAGGAAGGCCCAGGAGATGCAAAGGCCGGCGGACAGGATCCAGTAGGCCCAGATCGAGCCCGCCGGTGCGCTGCCGGGGTCGATCGTCTCGTGGAAATAGACCATGAGCGCGAAGACGAGGACGACCCGGATCAGGATCTGTTCGTGTTCGCTGTCGTCCCGGGCCGCGAAAAGACTGGCGATCCGAGCGAGGCCCCGCTTTGCCGTGGCGACCGCCAGCGCGAGCGGCAGCGCCAGGAGAAGCGCGCCCACACCCCAGGTCAGAATGGGGTAGGCGGCCGCGAAGGTACTGCCCCAATAGGTGGCGGCATATTGACCGATGGTGACGATGGCGAAGGCGGTCAGGACCGCCGTGACGGCCAACGTCCGGCGGGTCGGCCTGCCGGCGGCATCCGACACCGGTCCGGCACGGCCGAACACTCGATCTGTCCCGTTGCGCACGATCGGTGAACGGTCCTGTTCCGAGGACGCCGTGGCGACCCCGGGAGACTGCCTGAAATGGCGACCCCAATCCCTGCCCATTTCGCACCCCTTCCCTTTTAGGCGCGGCGCGCTTTTTTGCGCTTTTTTTACCATAATTTCTGAGAAAAACGCCGGCCCGCCATGGCCGGATCGCGTCTTGCTCAGTCCCTATGGCGTTTGGGTTCCAGCCGTGGCCGGTGCAGGGAATTCTAAAGTGATTTTGGTTCCTTGCCCCTTTTCGCTTTGAATGTCAAGACTTCCGCCATGAAGCTCAACCAACCGGATAGACAGGGGGAGGCCGAGACCGGCGCCCTGGTAGCTCTTGGCATAAGGGTCTGAGGACACCTGCCCGAACCAATCCCGGGCGACCACGATTTCGTCCCTGTTCATCCCGATCCCGGTGTCGGCGACGGCGATCGTCACCCGGCCATCCGGCGGTTGCCCGACGGCCACGGTGACGGCGCCGCCGGGTTTGGTGAACTTAACCCCGTTCGACAACAGGTTCAGGAGGACCTGCAGAACCTTGGACCGGTCCGCGTTCAGCACCACGCCTTCGCCGCCCGGCGCGCGGGTCAGGGCGATATCGTTGCCGGCCGCTTCCATCGCCATCATCCGGATCGCCTCGTCGACGAGAGACGCGGCCTCGACCGGTTGTATGTCGGGCGCGACGACGTCCTGTTCGATCCGGGACACGTCGAGAATGTTCTGGATGACATTCCGGAGGTGCTGGGCGCTCGACCGGATATCCTCGGCATATTCCAGATACTTGGCGGCGCCCAGCGGGCCGAAGGCCTCGCTCGCCATCATCTCCGCAAAGCCGTTGATCGCGTTCAGGGGGGACCGGAGTTCATGGCTCATGTTGGCGAGGAAGGCCGTCTTCGCCAGATTGGCCCGCTCCGCGCTCTCGCGCGCGAGCCTGTGTTCGCGCAGGGCGCGCAGGTTGCGCGCCCGAACGAGGAATTCCCGATGATCGATCGGGCTCTCCAGGAAATCCGTGGCCCCCGCCTCCAGCGTCTCGTAGCGGAGGGACCGGTCCTCCGACGCCGTCACGACGATGACCGGCACGTCCGCGCAGCCCTCGATGGTGCGGAAGACGCGGGTGAATTCCGCACCGTTCATTTCCGGCATGCTGTAGTCGGTGACGACCAGATCCGGAACCTGACGCCGCACGAAATCGAGCGCATCCGGCGCGCCGGGAAATTCATGCACGTCGATTTCCGGCGCGATCCCGGTCGCGAGGCGCGAGAGGACCGACCGATTTGTCTTCTGGTCGTCGAGGATGATGACGCAGGCCATGAGCGGCGTGCCGACTTCCCGGCGGTTGGAGCCGGTTACTCATAACATATTAAGGCTGTCCTGAAGCAAGCGCCGCACCCCTGTTAGGCGCGCGGCGTGCCCGCGTCAGATAGCCGGCGTCAGTTTCCCGGCTTCGGTTCCAGCTTGAGGACGGTCTTGAAGCTGGCGGCGACGGTTTCGATCCTGAGCGGCACCCGGACATATGTTCCTGCCAGCCACATGCGCGCCTGATCGAAGGCCGTCGTGCTCGACAGCCAGCAGTCCTGGCCGCCGACCAGCACGAACCAGTTCGCGTCCATGTCCGACATGTCGGAGATGTGCCGCGCATTCTGGCCATAGCGGGTGAAATGCCGGCCGGTCGCGGGGCTGTGCGCCGTCTTCATCAGGGTATCGGAACTGCCGGCGACGGGATAGTCGCCGAAGCGGTACTTGTCGCCGATGACCGGTGCGAAGGACAGCGGGTGCGCAAGGCCGAGGCGGTGCATGTCGCCCCAGTTCTTGAACCGGGGGGCCGTTGCGGCAGCGGCGGCAACCGCCGCGCGCAGATCTTCCCTCAGCCCGGCCTCGGGAGCGCTCGGCATGTCCTCGACAAGCATGCGCTTGATCCGGCCGAAGCCGAGGAAGGCCTTGCCGTCCGCTTCACCATACTTCCGCTTGTAGAAGGAGGTAACGAAATGGCCGTAAAAGAGTTCGAACGCGACCGCCCCCTGCGACGACTTGCGGTAATGGCCGTCCCACGTGGCCATCCCGTCGACCAGTTTGCGCGCGGCGGGATCCATTCCCTCCAGCACCTTGAGGCGGCGGATCGCTGTGACGGCCGCGTCGCGCACGGCGACCGAGGAGCTCTGATAGACGTCCTTCTGGATCATGCGGAAATCGGCCACCCCGAAGGTCCGATCTCCGCGCAGCAGCTCGTGCAGCCGCTCGATCCGGTCGTCGGCCGAGAAAAGATACCCGATCGGCACGCGGAACCGCACCGGCCGGTTGTTGGCCGAGGCGACATAACCGGTTGAGGGATTATAGGTAGAAGGCAGTTGCTCAACATCCAGCACGCCACGCCACCGCCATTTCGGATCGGTCGCGTCGAGTATGAAATGCGGTGGTGTTTCCGGCGTCCGGACCGGCAGCATCGTCGCCATCAACTGGCCGATATTCCCGTCCTTGTCCGCATAGATCATGTTCTGGGCGGAGACCGCGAACGTCTTGAACGCCGCCTTGAAGTCAGCCCAGTTGGTCGCACGCATCGCCCGCAGCATGGCCGTCACCTCGTCGCCGCGTTCGTGCCCGATCCAGCGCAGCGCGAAAGGCTTGCCCTTCCAGTTGAGGACCGGCGCGTCCGACAATACGGGGCCCAGCGAGGTCTCGCGGATCGTCACGGTGCGATCGCGCCACCAGCGCACCTTGATCGTTTCCGTCCGCGTCGTGATCTCGCCCTTCGGCAGCTTCGAGATGTCGTAGAAGTCGCTCGACGCCGCCCGCATGTTGGTACCGCCCCAGGCGATAGCGGGATTGCGCCCGACACCGATGATCGGAACCCCCGGGATGGTCAGTCCGACGGCGTGATAGGATGGCGACTTCACCCCGACGATCAGCCACAGGTTCGGCAGCGACATGCCCAGGTGCGGGTCGTTCGCGATCAGCGCGGCCCCGGTGCGCGTGCGGCGCCCGGCCACGGCGAAACTGTTCGAGCCCGACTTGCTGTTGCCGCCGATCAGGTCGCCGAGCACCTTCGCCTTGCGGTTATCGGTGAAGCTGGCCACCGAATCGCCGCCGGTCTTCAGCACGCGTGCCCAGACGGCGGACCAGTCCGGCCGCTTGCTGAGCTGGAGGAGACGGAAGGCGGCCAGCCAGTTGACATCCGTTCCCGCCAGCCGGCCGATTGTCAGGACATCCCGCACCGTCCAGTCCTGGCGCCTGATCCCCAGGACCTTGAACTCGTGCGGCTCGTCCTCGAGCGATTTCTGGTAATGGTTCACGCCGGCGACGAAGGCCTCAAGATAGGCCCTGGTGTCGGACGGCATCTCGGCGATGAACCGGTCGACGCCGCGGCCGAAATTGAGGATGCGCAGGGACTGGTCGATCTCGACCGCGAAGGGCCCGGCCATCTCCGCCAGCCGGCCCTGGGAGATGCGCCTGAGAATCTCCATCTGGGCGAGGCGAAGATGCGCGTGGACCATTCCCAGAGAGAAGGCGAGGTCCGTATCGCTCTCGGCGACGATGAATGGCACGTGGTGCTCGTTCCAGTAGATCGTCACCGATCGTTCCAGCGGCAGGTTCTCCGTCGGAATGGCCCCGATGCGCGCGGCCGGAGCGACACGGTCGGGCAACGGGGTCAGGAGGCTACAGCCGGCGAGCAGACCGCTGGCAATCAGGGCGGGGACGAGGCGGGCGAGAACCGTCATGCGCAGGGTCCGGCATCGTTCAGGTCGGGCGACCGATCGTTTCGCCAACATATAGAGCGCCGGGCGCCGAGCGCCAGAGCCGGGGGCCTCACGCCTGCGCGAGCGTGGGCGGCCGCGCCGCGGTGTCACCTCGATCCGGCGCCCTGGCTCGGGCGGCTCTGACGGCCTCGAGGGCCGCGTCGACGACTTCCAGCCCGGCCCCCCGCCTTGCAGCACCCTCGGTCAGTACCCGGCGCCAGATCCGGCCGCCCCGCTCGCCGTGATAGAGGCCGAGGAGATGCCGGGTCATTCGGTGCAGCGGTACGCCGTCCGCCAGCATACGCGCCAAATAGGGACGGTAGGCGCCGACGATTTCCTCCCGCGATGGCGCGGGCCGGTCTTCGCCGAAGATCTCCCGGTCCGCGGCGGCGAGGATATGGGGGGTGTGGTAGGCGGCCCGGCCGATCATGACGCCGTCGACCCTGCCCAGCTGATCCCGCGCCTCGGCCAACGACCGGATCCCGCCGTTGATGGCGATCGCGAGATGCGGGAACTCCGTCTTGATGCGCCAGACACGGTCATAGTGGAGCGGCGGAATCTCCCGGTTCTCCTTGGGGCTGAGGCCGGACAGCCAGGCCTTCCGCGCGTGAATGGCGAAATGGGTGCAGCCGCCATCACCGCTGACCCGGGCGACGAAATCGCGCAGGTCCTCGTGGCAGTCCCTGTCGTCGACGCCGATGCGCGACTTCACCGTTACGGGGACACCGGGACAGGCGTCCGCCATGGCCCGGACGCAGCGGGCGACCAATTCGGGCTCCTGCATGAGGCAGGCACCAAAACGCCCGGCGCTGACCCGATCGCTCGGGCAGCCGACATTCAGGTTGATTTCGTCATAGCCCTGCGCCGCACCGATGGCGGCCGCGTCGGCGAGTGTTGCCGGGTCGGAACCGCCGAGCTGCAGCGCGACCGGGTGTTCGGCCGGGTCGAAGCCGATCAGCCGCTCCGGGTCGCGCCGGACGACGGCATCGGCCACGACCATCTCGGTGTACAGAAGGACCCGGCGCGAGACGACGCGAAGCAGAAACCGGTCGTAGCGGTCGGTACAATCCATCATCGGCGCGACGGACAGGCGCCGGTCTATGGTGGGGCTGCTCAGCATTCGGACCGGCGGCGGCCGGATCGGGCTATTTCTTGTAGCAGAGCGACATGCCGTCGCCGACAGGCACCATCGAGAGGACGATGCGCGGGTCGTCCTTTATGGACGCATTGAAATCCTTCACATCCTCCGTCCAGGCAAGTTGCCAATCCGCCAGGCCTTCCAGGTTCTGGCCGACGACCCGGCCGCTGAAGAGGGTGTTGTCGACGATGACGAGCCCGCCCTGGCGAACGAGGTCGAGCCCGAGCTCGAAATAGCGCTTGTAACTCTCCTTGTCGGCATCGATGAAGACGATGTCGAACCAGCCTGTCCCTTTTTCGTCGAGCAGGTCCGTCATGCCCTTCGCACCGTCCCCGAGCCTCAGCTCGATACGGTCCGCGAGCCCGGCCTCGGTCCAGTAGCGGCGCGCAATGGCGGTATAGCCGGCGTCGATATCGAGGCAGACGAGGTGGCCGTCGGGGCCCATCGCGTCGGCCATGGAAATCGCCGAATAGCCGGTGAAGGTCCCGACCTCCAGAATGCGGCGGGCGCCGGTCGCGAGAACCAGGAGGCGCATGAATTGGCCCTGGGTCGCCGATATCTGCCAGAAGGACCGGTCGAGCTTCGAGGTTTCCACGCGCAACCGGGCAAGCAATTCCGGCTCCTCGGGAGAGACGCTCTGGAGATAGGCGTAAAGAGTATCGTTCAGGTAAGTCTGCTCGCTCACGTCTCGTCTCGCCTTGCAGGTGCGGCGATTGGCGCATCCTTAGTCTGCATTGAAAGCGCTTCCCAGAATATACGTTTTGATAATAATATCTCTTTCATAATGAGGGTCTAAGGGAACCTACGGGAACACACACTTTTGGACTTCTGTCGGCTGTCGCGTTCGCGCGTCGGTCGGCATTACTTGGGGAGAGGTCATGACTACCACAGCTCGTATGAGGGGTGTAGCAGTGGGTGCTGCTGCGCTTCTTGCGCTATCCACCCATCAGGCTTCGGCCAATAACGCCGCCCCGCTCTGGGTCGGTTGGGACGTGTCGCTGGAAGGCGGCCTGTCGTTCATGAGCCACGGTTCCAAACACGTCTGGGCTCAGGACACCACGCTCAATCTCATTCCGCTTGGCGTCTCGTCCAGCAACCGGGAAATCGCGCCGGACATCGGTATCACCGGCAAGGTCAAGGCGACCCTGCGCTGGGGCACCTGGGACATCGGCGCCGCCTATCGCGGCACCCTGGCCTTCGAGGAGAAGGACCGCTCTGAAGCGCGCATCGTCCCGCCGCTGGGCATCAAGGTTCCGGTCGGAACCCAGGCCTTCTTCAACACACCTATTCCATTCCCGATCCCTGCCTTCGGCGCCGAAGCCGACACCAAGCAGAATTCGAACCAGCACGTCGCCGACTTCGTGGTCGGTTACAACAAGTCGTACGGCTGGGGTGAAGCCCGCGTCTTCGGCGGTCTTCGGTTCGCTCTGCTGAATGTCGACACCGAGACGACGTTCAGCACGGTTCAGCTGCTGAACTTCAACGTGAAGCGCGACTCCACATACTGGGGCATCGGCCCGACCCTCGGCGCCGAATTCAAGTATCTTGTCGGTCGCCGCTGGATCGCCGGCGCTGCCGTGCAGGGTGCGGTCCTCTTCGGCAATCGCTCGACGGACGACAGCATCAGCGTCAACATCCCGCCGGCTGGCTTCTCCGCCACGGAATCGACTTCGAACGGCGGCATGCGGACGGCCTTCTCGCTGGATGCCGAGGTCACGCTGACCTACCAGAGCCTGAGCGGTATGTATTTCGCCATCGGCTATGGCTTCCAGGGCCTTTGGGGCGTCAACGATACCCGTTACGTCGATACGGTCGCTTCCTTCTCGAGCGGCTCGCTCGTCACCGGCGGCTCCAGCGGCGGTTCGGTCCTGAACCATGGTCCGTTCGTCCGGATGGGCATCCTGTTCGGCGGATACTCGCCGCGTCGGCAGAGCGCCGACTACTACAAGGGTGACGCCGTCTCGATGGGCGCGAAGAACCCCGACGACTGGCGCTTCGACATCGCCCTTGAGGGTGCGTTCCTGTTCTTCGGCAGCAGCTCCCGCAACGTCTTCTCGCAGGACACGACGATCAGCTTCCCGCCGTTCGCCGTCAGCCAGAAGAACCGCGAGATCGAGCCGGACTACGCGCTGAGCGGCGGCATCGTCGCCCGTTATCGCATCCGCAAGAAGTACGATGTCGGCTTCGCCTATCGTGGCGCCTTCACGGGTGACGAGAAGGACCATTCGGCCCTGAACGTTGCGATCAACCCCGGCAGCATCGCGGTCACCTTCCCGGTGCACCCGAGCCTGTTCAACATTCCGATCATCAACCTGAATGTCCCGATCCCGGGTCTGACGGCGAATTCGGAATCGAAGTCGAAGCAGCATGTCGTCGACCTCGAGGCTGGCTACTACATGCCGGTATGGCGGGCGAATGTCCGGCTGTTCGCCGGTCTGCGCTTTGCCTATATCGACAACGACACCGATACGCTGTACAGCGCCATCGGCCTGATCGACGCGGACATTTCGCGTGACAGCACCTACTGGGGCATCGGTCCGCGCCTCGGCGGCAGCTTCGAGCTGCCGGTCTTCAACCGGATCTCCCTCGGCGGTTCCGCCGCCGGCGCGATCCTGTTCGGCGACCGGTCGACCGACAACACCACAAAGGTCAGCATTCCTCTGCTGGGCGGCGTCAACATTACGCAGACCGACAACAACGGCGGTATGCGGACGGCCTTCTCGCTCGACGCGGAGATCAACCTGACCTACCGCACCGCGCACGGGTTCTACGCCCAGGTTGGGTACATGATGCGTGGCATGTGGGGCGTGAACGACACCCGTTATGTCGACA
>CAYGKX010000042.1:0-3176 GCA_964350225.1 uncultured Rhodospirillaceae bacterium
CTCATGGGGCTCGTCGCCGCCAACGGCCGGGTGGACGCGCGCCGGCTCGCCTTCGGCGGCACCGATCTGCTGACCGCCTCCCCCAGGACCCGGCGGCGGCTCGCCGGCAAGGACATGGCGATGATCTTCCAGGAACCGTCGACAAGCCTGAACCCCTGTTTCACCGTCGGCTTCCAGATCATGGAGACCCTCAAGGCGCATGAAGGCGGGTCGTCGCGCCGGCGCCGGGACCGGGCGGTCGACCTCATGGCCCAGGTCGGCATCCCGGACCCGGGCCGCCGGTTGGGCGCCTATCCGCACCAGATGTCGGGCGGGATGAACCAGAGGGTCATGATCGCCATCGCCATCGCCTGCACCCCGCGTCTCTTGATCGCGGACGAGCCGACGACGGCGCTGGACGTCACGATCCAGGCTCAGATCCTCGATCTGCTCCAGACCCTGCGGCGCGACCGGGGCACGGCCCTCGTCCTCATCACACACGACATGGGCGTGGTCGCGGAAACGACCGAGCGGCTGGTTGTCATGTATGCCGGCCAGGCGGTCGAGCAGGGCCCGACGGCCGAGGTCCTGGCCCGGCCCCGCCACCCCTATACGGCCGCCCTTCTGGACGCCCTGCCGGAGCGGGCGCCGGCCGGCCAGCCGCTCGCGACCATCCCCGGTATCGTGCCCGGCATCGGCGACCGTCCGCCCGGCTGCGTCTTCAACCCGCGCTGCCGTCATGCCGAAGCGCTATGCCGCGTCGAAATGCCGGCCTTCGACGCAAACGATCCGAGCGCGACGCGCTGCCACTATCCGCTCGACGGGGGGGCCTGATGACCGCCGCTCGCCCGGCCGGTTCGTCGCCCGCAGCCGTCGTCGAGGCGCGCGACATCGCCCGCCATTACCATGTCGGCTCCGCCCTCTCCGGCCGCGGGGTGGTAAAGGCCGTCGACGGCGTGTCCTTCACGCTCGATCCCGGGCGGACCCTCGCCGTCGTGGGGGAAAGCGGGTGCGGCAAGTCGACCCTGGGCCGGGTGGTCACGATGATCGAGACGCCAACCGCCGGCAGCCTCGCCATCGACGGGCGGGATGCGACCGTACCCGGCAATCTGGCAACGCTGCGCAGCGCGGTCCAGATGGTCTTCCAGGACCCCTACGGCTCCCTGAACCCGCGCAAGACGGTCGGGGCGACCCTGGAGGAGCCGCTGGCCATCAACACGCGTCAGGGCCGTGCGGAGCGACGGGAAACGGCCCGCACCATGATGGCCCGGGTCGGCCTGCGACCCGAGCATTACAGCCGCTACCCGCACATGTTCTCGGGCGGCCAGCGGCAGCGGATTGCCATCGCCCGTGCCCTGATGCTGCGCCCGAAGATCGTCGTCGCCGACGAACCTGTGTCGGCCCTCGACATTTCCGTCCAGGCCCAGGTCCTGAACCTCCTCGCCGAGTTACAGGCGGAGTTCGGACAGGCCTATCTCTTCGTCTCCCACGACCTTGCGGTCGTGCGTCATGTCGCCGACGAGATCATGGTCATGTATCTGGGTCGGGTGGCGGAGCACGGACCGCGCGACGAGGTGTTGGACCGGCCGCGCCATCCCTATACACGCGCCCTGATTGCCGCCACCCCGACGGTCGACCCCGACAGGCGGAGGACGCGGCAGGTTCTTGCGGGCGAGCCGCCTTCACCCCTCGATCCGCCGCCCGGCTGCGCCTTTCATCGCCGCTGCCCCCACGCGTCGGATCGCTGCCGGTTGGAGAGGCCGGGACTGCGGCCATTGGGCACGACAGCCGTCGCCTGCCACCATGCAGAGGAGATCGGCTGAGAAGGGGTACTGCGGCCGGCGGCCGCGAGCGCCCCTAACCGCAGCAGTTGCCCGCGAGCGTTGGCGCGTGGATGCCACTGTGGTTGCAGCAGCCGCCCTTCCAGAATTCGGCGCCCTTGCCGGTGCAGTATTTGTCGTCCGCGCCGACCATCTGCATGAAGAGCGGATGGTAGTTGCGGCAGATATCGAGCTCCGACTTGACCCACTTGAGCGGGTCCTTCGCATAATGCTCCCGATAGTCGCCGGCCATGTTCAGGCCAGGGACAGCCGGGTTCCAGCTCTCGTCCAGCCACAGGTCCGGGTCGCCGTAGTTCGCGGCGAGCTTGCGGATCGCCGGGTCGTCGAGCGCGAGCAGGCGGCCGTCCTGGATGAGCGGCTCGTTGTCGCCCTCCCGCTCCAGCATGTAGGTCGGGAAGTAGAGATGCAGGTGCCAGTGGCCGACCAGGTGCCCCATGCGCGCCGCGCGCCGTTCGTCCATCGACGAGATGATCGTGCCGAAGCCCATGTGGATGACCCCGGAGCGCACCCGCTCGTAGAGGCAGTTCACGAAGCCTGACGGGAAATCCTTCCGCGGCCGGTGGATGTGCGGGTTGGTGCCGATCGAGGCTTCCCACCAGTACATCAGGCCCTTGCCGGGGAAGCCGGGATATTCGATGTCCTTCGTCTTCTCCATGACCTCGCGCAGCTGGCGGCCGAATTCCCCGCCCTCGTTGATCTGCACGATCTTGGAATTCTCGACGATGAGCTGGGTCCAGTCGCAGGGCGCGATATGGTTGGTCGTCCCGGCGATCACCCCGTTGCCGTCTTCCTTGCCCTTCAGGTAGATCCAGGGCCGCCCGGTTATGTGACCGGGCAGGTAGGTCGCCCCGAACTTCGGGTTGCCCTCCCAGGTGCTGTTGACGATATCCGGGTTATAGGCCTCGCGCCGCGAGTCCCAATATTCGTCGTGGTTGGTGAATTCGAGGTCCGTCCCCTCGGGGTCGGTGATGCGCGCCCGGCGCGACGTCCGGATGCGGTCCCAGGTCCAGCGGTCCATCGCGTTCAGGACCTCGATCGGCATCGCATGGGCGGGCGAGGCCAGGATCTCCGGCGTGATGAAGGGCATGCGCTGGATCTTGACATACTTGTCCGTCAGGACCGGGCCGCCATAGCCCATCAGGATCTTGTCGAATTCCTGGTTCTTCGACGCCTCTTCCCACTCGTCCATCCACTCGGCGAGTTCCTTGGTGCGGAAGAGGTAGTAGTCGACCTCGTCGGCGCCCACCCATTGCGGGACTTCGCCCCGGTCGATCTCGCGAATGGTGTATTTCACCCCGCATTTCTCGAGGATCTTCTTGCAGGCCTCGACGACCATCGGGTCGTGCCAGTTGTCGA
>CAYGKX010000042.1:3186-16061 GCA_964350225.1 uncultured Rhodospirillaceae bacterium
GGTCGATGGCATCGTCGAGGAGGCGGGGCGGGTGATGTTCGGCGACCGTGCCGATGGCGGTATTCACGATGTCCGAATCGATGAAGGCATCGTCTCCGTATGGTCGTTCTCGACGACCATCGGGTCGTGCCAGTTGTCGACCCGGAGCATGACCCGCTCGCCCGGCTGCAGGTCCCAGCAGGCGTTGAGGCCGTGGTTGTACTGGCGCTTGGCGACATGCTCCAGATAGGGCAGGAGCTGGTCGGACGAAGTGACCTCGACGAAGGGCGGGCAGCGCGGCGGGCGCTTCTCGGCGAGCGGCGGCTCGGCGAATGAAGGCGGGCTGGCCTGGCTGTCGGTCCGTATCCCGGTATCGGGCATCTCGCGCGTCTCCTCTCCTGCTCCGGAACCGTCGCTATCGCCGAATGCCACAACGGCCGGACGGCGCAACGGTCGGACGCCGCCGGCCGGGGCCGCGCGACTTTCTGATTGTGGAGGGGATTTTAGGCGCGGACGCCGTTAGGCGGCAAGCGAGAGCATTCCGTCCGGGCTGAGGCATTGGGCGCCCGGACGGTCGCTCACACTGTCATGCGGTGACGTTCGATCGCGATTATCGGTTCTGTGCCGCGATCTGGCGCGACGTCGCAACGGTAGCCGCCGTTGACGGAAGCGCCTTGCCGGCGGTCGCGCCCGGCATCGGTGTCATGTCCGGCGCCTTGCACTGGCCGATCGCCTTCCAATAGCCGGCGACGGTGCATTCCATCAGCCAGCCGCCGGGCTGACACATCTTGTATCCCGCACCGTAGGAGACGCCCTGCCAGACGCAGTTTGCCGCCGCCGGCGCCGCCAGACCGAGAAAAACGGCGGCGGTGAGTGTCGCGGTACGCAGTTTCATGGAGTGGTTCCTTCCATCCGATGCCCGCACGAAAAAAGCCTAGCACGACGGGGCCGGCGCGCAAGACAACATAAGATAGTATGGAAAATCGTAAGCGAAGGCTAAACGGGTCAATGCCCCTTGGCGGCGATACGGCGGGCAATCTCCAGATATCGGGGCCACTCCCTGTCGAACCGCTCGGTCGGTGCCGACAGGCTCAGGGCGAAGGGAACGCTGCCGTCATGGATGGGAACGGCGAGGCAGGAGACACCGTCTGAGAACTCCTCGAAGTCGGTCGAGTAGCGTTCCCGGCGGATCTCCTCGAACGCCGTGTCCAGTGCCCGCCTGTCGGTGATCGTGTGATCGGTACGTTCGTTCAGGGGATGCGTGGCGAGGTATCTTTCGCGCAGCGCCGGATCAGCGAAGGCCAGCAGCAGCTTGCCGGAGGCACGGGCATGGGCGTCCTGGCAGTTGCCGTGCGGAATCTCCGCCGTCTGGACCGCGAAGCGGCCGCGGACGACGGCGAGGGCGGCGATTTCCCCGTCGACCCAGCCGACGGCATAGGTCGTCTCCCCTGTCTCCGACGCGACCTGCCGGACAAAGGGCAGAAGGCGCTCGGGCGGCGCCAGGTGCCGCGGGAAGGCCTCGGCCAGCGCTCCGATCCGCAGCCCCAGCAGATAGCGGTTGTCGGCCGTCTTGGTCAGCATCCCCAGGGTCACAAGCGTGTGCAGCAAGTGATAGGTCGCCTGGCGGGGCAAACCGAGCTGCGCGGAAATCTCGAGGGCCTTCAGGCCATCCGCGCTTTGCGCAACGGCGAACAGGATGTTCGCCGCCTTGGCCACCGACTGGACGCGCGGCTGGCGCACCGGCTCGCTATCCTGTCGGATGGGCTCGGCCGGCACCTGCGGTGAGACTGTGGACACTGCGTTTCCTTCCCAAGTGCCCGCTCACTTTTCGTTATCGAACGGGCTTCTGTTGCGTGCCCAGCCGGGCCGAAAGCATGGCCAGAGTGGCGAGCACGATGCTGCCGATGATCAGCAACGCGCTGACCGCGGCGATTGTCGGGTCGATCTCGTCGCGGAGGGACGAGAACATGACCTTGGTAACAGTTGTGTTCTCCCCCGAGGCGATGAAGAGCGCAACCACGACCTCGTCGAGCGAGGTGACGAAGGCAAAGATGGCGCCGGAGACGATGCTGCCCTGGATCTGCGGCAGGGTGACCCGGAAGAAGGCGCCGAAGCGCGTGCAGCCAAGGGTGCGGGCGACCTGTTCCTGGGTCATGTCGAAGGACCGGAGGCCGGAGAGCACCGTCACGATCACGAAGGGCAGGGCCAGCATCACGTGGGCCAGCAGAATGCCGCCGAAGGACCCGAGGAAGCCGATCCGTGCGAAGGCATAGAAGATGCCGATCGCGAGGATGATGTTCGGGATCATCAGCGGCATCAGGAGAAAGGTGTAGATCTTCTTGAAGATCGGCTTGTCGGCGACGTGGATCGCATAGGCCGCGGCCGTCCCGATCGGCGTCGCGACGAGCACCGTGCACACCGCGAGCTTGAGGCTCACGATCATCGACGAGTACCAGGCAATGTCGGTGAAGAAGCGGTCGTACCAGCGGGTCGACCAGATCTTGGGCGGGAAGTCGAGATAGCGCGAGCCCGAGAAGGACATCGGCAGGACGACGAGGACCGGCAGGATCAGGAAGAGCGCGATGACGGCGGCGGCCACGAAAAGCCACCATCTCTTCCGACGGGGTACGAGGTCGCTCATGCCAATCTCCTCACCGCCGGAAGACCCGCTCGATCGCCATGAAGCGGCCGACGACGACGAAGATCGTCAGGACGGCGGCGACGAAGACGACCGCGGCAGCACTGGCCGGGCCCCAATTGAAGTTGAGGTTGACGTCCCGCTCGATGGCGAGGGCCATGACGATTGTCTTCCCGCCGCCCAGGATTGCCGGCGTGATGTAGAATCCGAGGCTGACCACGAAGACGAGGACACAGCCGGCCGTCAGGCCGGAGATCGACTGCGGGAAATAGACCCGCCAGAAGGCGTAGACCGGCGAGGCGCCGAGGCCCATCGCCGCCTTCATGTGATCCGGGTCGATCCGCTTCAGTCCGAAATAGAGCGGGAAGACCATGAAGGGCAGCATGAGGTGAACCATGCCGACGATGGTCCCGAACTCGTTATGCATGAGCGGCAGGCGCTCGGTGATCACGCCGGTGTCGACCAGGAAGTTGTTCAGGACACCGCGGTTCTGCAGGAGGACCAGCCAGGAATAGGTACGCACGAGCGTGCTGGTCCAGAAGGGCAGCGCAACGAAGACAAGGCACAAGACGGCGGCCCAGCGCGGCATGTGGATCATCGCGTAGCTGAGCAGATAACCGAGGACGGCGCAGGTCAGGGTGACGATGGCCGCGATCTTGACCGTCAGAACGAAGCTCTGGACGTAGGCCGTATCCGCGAAGATACGGGTGTAGTTCGCGAAGGTGAAAGCGCCCTTCTGGTCCAGGAAGGACTGGCCGACGATCCACATCATCGGCAGGACCAGGAGGAGTGTCATGACGAGCACCGCCGGCGAGGCGATGCCGAGGAACCGGCGGTTCTCGGCCGCGATGTCGCGCCGGATCTCGTCGGCTCCGACCGAGAGTTTCCTGTTGTCGGTATGGGCGATGGCGGACATCGGCGCGGTCAGCCCGTTTCTCCCTCTTCCCCCGGAACGGGGAGAGGGACGGTCGACGGAGGAAGAGCAGTCATCCCCAGCCTCAATTGATGAACGGCGCGGACGGATGCGCCCTCGGGTATTTCCTGAGGTAATTCAGGAAGCGCACCAAGGTCAGGTCCGCCGCGGTCATGTTGCCCTGGCGGTAATGGATGGTGTTGAGGATATCCTTGTCCTCGCCGACGGTCCGGCGGCTGATCCGGTACACGTCGGCCAGGTTGTCCTCCGCCCCTTCGCCCTTCAGGACCATCTGAACCGAGTAGACCTGGTGCCAGCCGGGCCGCGGCAGGCCGAAGCCGGTCACGCCGCAGCGCCAGTAGTTGCCGTACTGGCCCCAGCGATAGAACAGGCTCGTCCCCAGGATGCCGGCAGTGTTGCGCATCGGCACGCCGCCCTGGTGCGTGGCGGCATAGTCGAACTCCATGCCGAAATCGTGCCAGCGCACGTCCTTGTGCGGGTCCTGGCTCTCGAAGACCATCTTGTGGACGACCTTGAGATGCTGCATGTCGGGCGTGTTGGCCGCGAAGACCCAGGGGTCGCAGTTGAGTTCGTATTCCAGCTTGTAGGCGTTGGTCAGGAGCTCCTCGTCCGGATACGGCAATGCCGGCAGGTCGAAGAGCGGCTCCTCCCCGTTGAAGACCCAGACAATGCCGAACCGCTCTTGGCAGGGGAAATTGAAGAGACAGGCGGCCTTGGGTGGCGGGTCGCCGATCCCCGTCTTCACGCACTGGCCGCTGCCGTCATATTCCCAGTGGTGGAAGGCGCACTGGACGTTGTTGCCAACGACCGCGCCGACCGACAGGTCCGCGCCGACATGCGGGCAGTAGGCGCTCATCGCCCGAACGATGCCATCCTCTCCGCGGAACACGACGATCTTGCCGTCGAGGAATTCCATACCCTTCAGGCTTCCCGCCGGTATTTCGGTCGTGAGCGCGACCGGGAACCAGGACTGGGTGAAGAGGCCGTCATCGCCCTCCGCCGGAACGGCACGGCCGAAGGGGCGGACCGGGGCGGCGGCAAGGTTCGGGGCGGCATCGCTCATGACGCATCCTTTCGGTCATCGGTGACAACCACGATCGAGGCCGGGTCGAGCCCGACGGACAGGCGTTCGCCCGGGCTCGGCACCGCGCGCATGCCCGTACCCCGCAGCGGCCGGCGGATGGCAAGCGGAGTCCCGCCGTCGAGCTTCGTCAGGACCAGCAGGCTGTCGCCCTGGTAGATGACGTCGTCGACCTCGACCTCGAAACGGCTGGTATCCGTGCCGCACTCGTCGGGCAGCAACACGCGCTCCGCCCTGAGGGCGATGGCGAGTTTCTGTGCCTCCGGCAGGCCGGCGGCCGGGCGCAGCAGGCTGCCGTCCGACAGACGGACCTGTCCATCCTCCGCGCGATCGACGGGAACGAGGGTCGTTTCGCCAATGAACTCCGCGACGAAGCTCGTCTTCGGCTGTTCGTAGATTTCCGTCGGCGTGCCGACCTGGACGATCCGGCCGTGGTTCATCACCGCGATCCGGTTGCTCATCGTCAGCGCCTCGCGCTGGTCGTGGGTGACGTAGATCGTGGTCGCACCGATCTTTTCATGCAGATGCCGGATCTCGACCTGCATCGCCTCGCGAAGGTTCTTGTCGAGGGCCGACAGCGGTTCGTCCATCAGGACGACCTTGGGCGAGAAAACCACCGCCCGCGCCAACGCCACCCGTTGCCGCTGCCCGCCGGAGAGGGCGAGCACGTTGCGTTCCGCGAAGGGGGCGAGCTGGACAAGCTCGAGGGCTTCGGCGACCCGCCGGCGGATCTCCGGCCGCTTCATGCGGCGCACCTTCAACGGAAAGGCGACATTCTCCCCGACAGTCATGTGCGGGAAAAGGGCGTAGTTCTGGAAGACCATGCCGACGCCGCGCTTGTCGACGGGCTGGAGGGTGATGTCTTCCTCGCCGAACAGGATGCGCCCGCGGTCGAGCCGGACGAAACCGGCGATCATGTTGAGGAGGGTCGTCTTCCCCGAACCCGAGGGGCCCAGGAGGGTCAGGAACTCGCCGGGCGCCACGTCGATGGAAACGTCGTCGAGCGCGACGAACTCGCCATACTGCTTACGCACACTCCTGACCGAGATGCTCAGGCTGGCAGCGTCCGCCTCGTCCGACAAGATCCTGGATTCCCGATCCATCATATCCCGCGGCGGTGAGGCGGACGCGCCGTCGGCCGGCGATGGGAGGTGAGCCTTGGCCGATTGCACGTCCGCCATCGCACTTACTTCTGCAGGAACTTGGAGAAACGGAGATAGGCGGCGCGGCCCTGCTCCGACGCGTACCATTTCTGGTCGCTGTAGATCTGGACCTTCACGTTCTCCGGCGACGTCGGCAGCCAGGCCATCTGCTCCTTGGTCAGGATCCCGACCTCATAGGCCTTGGGATTGACCGGACCGTAGCCGATCTGGGCGGCGAAATTCGCCTGGTTCTTCGGGTCAAGCGCCAAGTTGATCAGCTTCATCGCCGCCTTGGCGTTCTTGGCATTCTTCGGAACCATCAGGCCTTCGACGTCGATGAAGCCCTGGTTCCAGACGTAGGTGATCTTCGAGCCGTCCTTGACCAGTGCGAGCGCGCGGCCGTTCGGGAAGATCGCCATGTCGACCTCGCCGTCGCGGACGAGCTGCATGGCCTGGCCCGTCGACCGCCACCACACCTTCACATGCGGCTTGATCTTCTCGAGCATCTTGAAGGCGCGGTCGACGCCGCCCTTCGAGCGCAGGACCTTGTAGACGTCCTTCGGCGCGACACCATCCGCCATCAGCGCGCTCTCGAGCGCGTAGAGGCCGTTGCCCAGCATGCTGCGGGAGCCGGGGAACTTCTTCACGTCATAGAAGTCGGCCCAGGTCTTCGGACCGTTCTTGCCGTATTTCGCCGTCTGGTAGGTGATGCCGTAGGAGAAGGTAAAGACGCCGATATAGTTCTTCTGCGCCAGGTGTGCCGGTATCTTCGACTTGTCGACGATCGAATAGTCGATATCCATCAGCTTGCCGGTCGGCGCCGCCTCTTCGCAGCGGGAGAATCCGATCTCGGTCATGTCCCAGCCCGGCGCGCCGGACAGGAGGTGGGCCTTGATGCCGGCCCAGGCGCCGGAACGCTCGCCCCGGATCTTGATGCCGATCTTGTCGGCGCCGGCGAATAGTTTGGTCAGAACGGCTTCCTGGGTCACGCCGCCCCAGCCGGCGAAGGTCACCGTCTGGGCCTGGACGGCCGTCGCTGACAGCGCCGCGCCGATCAGGCCCGCGGCGGCAAGGGCGGCGCCCTTGCGAATGGTGGTCGAAGTCATCTCAATTCCCCTTTCCTTGAGTTCGGTTCGTCGAAGGCGTTTCTTGTCGTTGATCTTCCCGGGCACCTCACCTTCGCCCGCTACAGACAGCGGGCGAAGGGTGCCGGTTTCATCAGAACTGCTTCGCGGTCCTGGAACATCGGAGACAGCCGCGCGGCAAAGGCACCGAAGGCCGGGTCGCCGCGCAGGCTGTTCAGCATCGCGTCGCGATCGTCGTGCCCGTCGAACTTCCAGACCTGGATCAGCCGGTTGAGCGGCCCGACCTCGGTCGTGAAGTAGCCGTGCAGCTTGTCCTCATATGGCTTGAAGAAGGCATAGCCCTCCTCCTCGTAAGCCTTGAGGCAGTCCTGCATGCGGTCGGGCCGAAGCGTGTAGGTCTTGAGTTCGTAGAGCATCGGTTCCTACTCGGCGACGGCGACGGCCTCGATCTCGACCACCAGTTCCGGCAGGACAAGGCCGGAAATGTAGACGAGGGTCGAAGCCGGCTTGGTCGGGCCCAGGCGCTCGGTCCGCACCTTGCCGAAGGCGGCATAGTCGTCCGGGTTGGTCAGGAAGACGGTCGTCTTGACGATATTGGAAAAGTCCATCCCGGCGTCCTTCAGGATCGCCTCGATGTTGTCGAATGCGGCCTGGGTCTGCTCGGTGATCCCCCCTTCGACGACCTTTCCGTCCTTGGTGCCGATCTGGCCGGCGACATAGACGGTCCGGCCACCAGACACCTCGATGGCGTGGCTGTAGGCGGCAGGGGTGCCCAGGGCGTCGGGATTGTGGATCTTGCTCACGATTGTCTCCTGTTGGTCTTTGGGTAACCGGTTGTGACTGGATGCCGGCTCAGCGGATGAACGGAGCCGACGGATGCGCGCGCGGGAAGTTGCGCACGATGTCGAGATACTTGGCGAGCGTGCGGTCGCCATTGGTCAGGATGCCATGACGGTAATGGATCGTGTCGAGGATGTCCTTCCCGATCGTCCGCTCGCTGATTGCCTTCATGGTCGCAAGCCGCTCCTCCTCGCCCGGGCCGCGCAGGATGATGTAGGCCCCCATCACCGTGTGATAGCCGGGACGCGGAATCCCGAAACCGGTCACCGCCGCGCACCAGAAGTCGTTGTAGGTGCCTGTCCGCCAGAAGAAGCCGGTGCCGCGCAGACCCAGCATCCAGTCCAGCTTGACGCCGCCCTGGTGGGTCGCCTTGACGGGATATCGCAGGCCCCACTCGTCCCATTCGATGATGTCGTGCGGGTCGTCGATGTCGAACTTCACGCCATGGACGGCCTTGAGATGCTGCATGTCCGGCGTGTTGGCAGCGAAGACCCAGGGGTCGCAGTGCAGCTCCGGCAGGACGTAGTTGCCCCACAGCATCTCGTCCTCCTCGTAGCCGAGATGCGGCAGATCGAAGAGCGGCTCCTCGCCGTTGAACGCCCAGACGATGCCCCAGCGCTCGACGCTCGGGAACTTGAACAGGCAGGCGGCCTTGGGCGCCGGGTCGCCGATGCCGGTTTTCTGGCACTGGCCGGTTCCGTCATATTCCCAGTGATGGAACGCGCACTGGACGTTGTTACCGACGACGCGGCCGACCGACAGGTCCGCGCCGACATGGGGACAATAGGCGCTCATCACATGCGCGTTGCCGTCCTCGCCGCGGAAGACCACGATCTTGCCGTCGAGGAAGGTCCGGCCAATGACCTCGCCCTTGCCGACCTCGCTCGACAGGCAGATCGGGTACCAGGACTGGCGAAAGACACCGTCTTCGCCCTCCGCCGGGATATGCTTGGACCGGATCGTCTTGGGTGCCTTGGTCGCAACGTTCATCTCTGGTCCCCTGCCTGGCTTATTGCTGGGAAAATGCCCGGACGGCGTCTGCAATCTTCGCCGCCGAAGGCAGAATTTCCGCCTGCAGAACGGGAGAGGCCGGCATACGCGAATCGGCCGCTCCCACCCGCTTGACCGGCGCCGTCAGCGCCTGGCCGTGTTTCTCGTAGAGCCGCGCCGCGATTTCCGCGCCGACCCCGCCGGTGACGTTCGCCTCGTGGGCGACGACCACCTTGCCGCCACCCCGCACGACAGCCTCGGCGAGTGCGCCTTCGTCAAGTGGCGCAAGCCAGCGGAGGTCAAGCACGCCGGCCTCGATGCCGTCCGCCGCGAGATCCTCCGCCGCCTGAAGGGCCATTGGCACCGCCGTGCCCCAGGCGACGACCGTGGCATCGGCTCCCTCGCGGCGCCAGCGGGCGCCGGAGGCCGCCTGGATGGAACCGCCGAGGCTCACATCGGCCTTGCTCTGATAAAGCGCCCGCGCCTCGATCACGATGCAAGGGTCCGGGTCGGCGACCGCGGCGCGCAGCATGTCGTAGGCGTCCTGCGGCGTCGACGGGAGGCCGATCTTCAGCCCCGGGATATGGAACAGCAGCGCCTCCAGGCATTGCGAGTGCTGGGCGCAAGATCCCGGCGTCGCGCCCTGCTGCGTCCGTACGACCATCGGCAGCGAGCATTGGCCCCGCGACACATATCGGATATTGGCGGCCTGGTTGATGATCTGGTCGAGCGCGACCAGCATGAAGTCGGCCCACATGATCTCGACCACCGGCCGCATACCGCGCAGCGCGGCGCCGACCGCCGAGCCCAGGATCGCCGCCTCGGCGATGGGCGTATCGAAGACCCGGTCCTCGCCGAACTCCTTTTGCAGGTCGCGCGTCGCTCCGAAGATGCCGCCCGCGCCGCCCAGATCCTCGCCATAGACAAGGACCTCGTCGCGCAGCGCGAGTTCGGCCCTGAGCGCCTCGTTCACCGCCTTGATGAACGGCAGCTCGGCGACCGTTTCGGCCTCCCCGGTCCGGGTGTCCGGTGCCGCCGACGGGACGAAGACATGGTCTCGAGCGGTCGCCGGGTCCGGCTTGGGGGCCGCGATGGCCCGGTCGCGCATCTCCGCGAGGGTCCGGTCGTTGTCGTCCCGGATGGCCGCCAGTTCTTCCTCGTCCGCGCCGTCCGCGAGGAGCTTCTCCCCGAGAATGGCGATCGGGTCGCGGCTCTCGGCCTCGGCCCGGTCGGTCTTCGGCCGGTAATGTTCGATGTCGGCATTGTAGTGGCCCCAGAGACGCGGGACCCGGCATTCGATCAGGGACGGGCCCTCGCCCGATCGGGCGCGTTCCATCGCGATCTCGAAGGTCTTGCGCAGGCCAACGACATCGCTGCCGTCCACGGTCGCGCCCGGCATGTCGTAGCCCGCCGCCCGCCGCGCCAGCCGGTCGAGCCGGACGATGCGCGACAGCGGCGTCATCTCCGACCAGCCGTTATGCTCGAGGACAAAAATGACGGGCAGTTTGCGGGTCGCGGCGAAGACCAGGCCCTCGTGCAGGCCGCCCTGGCTGGTCGCCCCGTCGCCGAAGGACACGAAGACGACCCCGCCCTCGCCTTCGGCCTGCATCGCCATCGCGACACCGTCGGCGATGGGCACGCCGGCGCCGACGATGGAGTTCTCGCCGATAAAGCCGCGCGAGGGCGCCATGACGAGCGGCGATCCGGCGCGGCCGCCGTTGATGCCGTCTGCCCGGTGGCAAATTTCCAGAAGGAGTTCATCGGCGCCGACCCCGCATTCGAGCGCCCAACCATGGCCGCGATAGGTCGCGACGGCGGCGTCACGGCCCTCGATCAGCGACCCGGCGGCGACGGGGACCGCTTCCTGTCCGGCGCAGAGATGGATCGAGCCGATGACATGCTTGGGGTCTCCGCCGCTCAGGTCCCAACAGAGGCGCTCGAACTCGCGGATGAAATGCATGCGGCGATAGGCGGTCAGCGGAAAGCTTGCGTCATCCGCCAGGGCCCCGGACGCGATGTGCCCGGCACCGGTTTCGCTCGTCACACCATCCACGAAATTCGTCAAGTCATCCTCTCCCCTTCTGCTCGGGAAAGCGTAGGACAGCGAATTCCAGAGTGTCAATATATAATAACAATATCATATTATGATACACTACGAGCGGCGAACGACCGCCCCGCCTGCATCCGCCAGGCCCGGAATACGGCCGGCGGCATCGAATATCCTGTCCAGGACGCCTACAGGCGCATCGGCGTCGCGCGCCGCTGTCGCCAGGGTCAGAAGCTCCGTCCCGGTAAGATAGGCCTGCCCCTCGGCGCCGAGCCGTCCGGCGAGAACGTCGTTGACCGCCCCCGCGCCCGGCGGCACGCCGCGCGAGTGAACGACGACCCCCTTGGCGTCGCTGAAGAAGGTATCGCGAAACCGGTCGAGGCGATCGGCGAGCCGCGCGGGCGCGTCCTGCTCCGCTTCGCCATCCACGGCGAGCACGACGAGGAAGCGTTCGCCGTCCTCCACAACGACACTGTCCTCGCTGAGCAGCCCGGGCAGGACGATGGTGCCGAAGCCCTGGAAGATGTTGGCGATGGCGGTGAGGAAGACCGTGCCCCCGCCGGCGAACAACGCCTTGAGGTAATCGGCCTCGCGCACCGCCTGGCGGGCCTCTTCGAGCCGGCGGGCGAGAGATTCCTGCTCCTCGAGAAGCCGTCGCAGGTCCTCGCGGGCTTCCGCTTCGCCCGGAACGAGATAATCCGCGGCCCAGTCGGGCAGGTCGAGATTGAAGCCGGTTCCCTCGATCCGCCCGATCAGGGAGAGGAGAGCATCGTCCAGACCCTCGGGCATAGGCCCCGCCCCATCCGCTCCCGGCATAGGCAGGAACAGGAGGTGGCCGGGATGCTGATAGACATATCCTCCGGCGACGGCGGTCCCGGCGAAATAGAGGGGCTCTCCCGGGAACCGGTCGAAGGCGGCCCGGGCGCGGTCCCGTGCCGGCACCCGCTCCGCAAAGGCGCGGAAAGGATGCCCGCCGCTGAAGGTCACCCCCTCCGCCGGCGGGGCCGCGAGCCGAAACCGCTGGGGCAGCGCTTCGAAGGCGTGGAAATCGATGATGTCCTCGATGATGTGGATACGGAGGGAGACGGGCGGCGGTGGCGCCACCACCATGATCCGTCCGCGCTCCAGGAAGCGCGAGAACTCGTCCCGCCTTCGACGGACATCCTGCAGAAGGCGGGCCGAGGCCGCGACGGACAAGAGCGGCGGCGCGCCGGCCTCGCCGGGGATCGTGTAGGCGTCGCTATATTCGGCGACGAGACCGGCCGGATCCCAGACCAGGGCGTCGAAGTCGAGGATCGAGGTGTCCGAGGCGAAGTCCACCGGCTCAATCTCCGGGTGTTCGCTGTGATGTCCGATGGCGGCGACGCGCATGTGGCTGACAAATCTCCAATGGTCCGGTGCCCGTCGGGCGCCGACGTGAGCGAGAGGTATCGGGCGACCGCCCGGGATACCGGAGGCCGGGCTTCCCAGCGGAAACCGCCGCCGCGGGCGACGCGGCGTGGCCGCGAATTGGTCCCTGATTGGGCCGGTGACTTAGCCCGCGACGCGGCCGTTGACGAGGTATCCGATCCGCCCTATGGTGCATCTATTGTCTGTTTGGCTAGACAATTGAACAAAGCCTAAAGGGATCGCTCCGAATGAGCAAGGGTGTCGCCGTCAAACCGGCGATGGAGAGCCCCGGCAATGGGGCCACGCAGGATGAGGACCGGACGCCCGAACCGACATCGGTGACGGCAGCCGGCACCGCCGCCCCTCGGCTTCTTCAGGACATCCGCCGCATGGGGTGGGTCGCCGCCGGGCCCGACGGTCCCGGCCCGATCGATCGCCGTTCGCCGGTCCCGCTCTATGTCCAGATCCGCCGCCGCCTGCTGAGCCTGATCGCCGGCTGGCCGGACCCGACCAAGCGTTTCTATACCGACGAGGAACTGTGCCAGCGCTTCGGCGTCGCGCGCATGACCGTCCGGGCCGCCATCAAGGAATTCGTCGACGAGGGACTGCTGACCCGGGTGCGTGGCGCGGGCACCTATGTCGCCTTCGAGAAGGTCGACGAGCCTTTCACGCCGCGAATGGACATCATCGATCAGAGGGCGACCCGGGGCCGCCCGCTGAGCCTGGACATCCGCCGGCTGGAGATGGTGG
>CAYGKX010000043.1:0-9282 GCA_964350225.1 uncultured Rhodospirillaceae bacterium
TGATGGCCGCGATTTTGGATGCGCTCGAGCCAATGGGCGTGACGGAACTCGCCATGCCCGCGAGCCCGGAGCGGGTGTGGCGGGCGATCCAGGAGGCGAAGGGTGACAGCTAGGAAGCGGCCTTTTCCTCCGGGCGCCTTGTCTATGCAGGGGCAGTGCCGCGCACCCGCTTGATCGTGTTCAGTTCCTTTGCGCGGGCCGTCTCTTCTCGCCAAAGGTCGTAGACAGCTTGCATCCGTAACAGCAATTCGGCGGACGTGCCGGTCAGCCGTTCGATCCGCAGCGCGACATTCGCACTGAGCGGCTTGCGCTCTTTAAGGACCTCCGTCAGGTGTCCACGGCTGATCTTCATTTCGCGGGCAGCCGGCGCGACTTTGATGCGTAACGCCGGCAAGACCTCCTCCCGCAGGAGCTCTCCCGGATGGGTCGGAGGACGTTTCGGTCGTCGCGCCTCAACTTCTGTCTTCATCGTCGTTTCTCCATCCTTCAAGGGCGCTAGTGATACTGTTCCAGATCGACCCGGACGGCGTCGCCATCTTCCCATTCGAACGTAATGCACCAAGGTCCGTTGACGTGAAGCGTATACCGCGTCGGCGTATGGCCACGCAGCGCATGAAAGTCGAAACCTGGAACATCGACATCCGCCACCGATCGTGCCGAGTCGAGAACGTCCAGACGCCGGACAATCCGAGCAATCAGGTCCTGTCGTACGCGTCGTGATCGACCGAGTTCGAAAATTTCCTTCAAACCCCGGTGTCTGAAGGTCCGAATCAATTGATACCCATTTGGCGTTTCGCAGATAAAGTGTCAACTGATTGATGACACAATCGATGAGCTGTCGCCAACGAAATTCTCTGCCTGATTGCGCCCTTTGTCTCGGCGCACGCAGAGCCGTTCCAAATGGTGCGGATACGATCTAGCCTGTCCTCGAGAGCCGGTCACCGGCCGCGAGACGGGAGGAGAGCATGTGGATCACGGATGCCTGGTACATCGCCGCCTGGTCCAAGGATATCGGGCAAGGCGAGTTGTTCGCCCGGACGATCCTGGGGGAGCCGGTCGTCTTCTACCGGACGGGCGACGGGGCGATCACGGCGCTGGAGGATCGCTGCTGCCATCGCCACGCGCCGCTCTCGAAAGGGCGGCTGGAGGGTGACGACCTCCGCTGTATGTATCACGGCTTCAAGTTCGCCGCCGACGGGCGCTGCACCTTCGTGCCGGGCGAGACGCGGGTGCCGAAGAAGTTCGGCGTGCGGCACTTCCCGGTGGTCGAGACGCAGAACCTGATCTGGATCTGGATGGGGGCGCCGGAGCGGGCGGACCCGGCGGAGATCGTCGACTGGCCCTATCTGGACGACCCGGCCTGGCCCTACAAGGGCGGCTATCTCCACTACAAGGCGTCCTACCGGCTGGGGGTCGACAACTTCCTCGACTTCTCCCACCTGCCCTATGTCCATGAGAACACGCTGGGCACCGGCGCCTATGCCGATGTGCGGCCGGAGATCGAGATGACCGACTTCGGCATCCGCATCGTCAACACGGCCTTCGACGAGCCGCTCGCCCCCATCTTTCGCCCCTTCGCCTCCTTTCCCGGCAACATCGACCGCTGGTCGAACTATGCCTTCCACATCAAGGGGAACGTGCTGCTGGGCGACTTCGGCTCGGCGCCGGTGGGCGAGGGCGGCCATCTCGGCGACCGGAAGAACGCGATCCAGTTCCGCCACCTCTCCTGCATGACGCCGGAGACCGAGCGGACCTCGCACTATCACTTCGCCCAGACGCGAAATTTCGGGCTCGACGTCGAGGGGCTGGACGACCGGGTCCTGGCCTCGACCGTCGACGCCTTCAGGGAAGACAAGGACATCATCGAGGCCCAGCAGAGGATCATCGACCTCGCCCCCGGCCGGCCGATGATCCCCGCCGGTATCGACAAGGCCCTGCTGCATATCCGCCGCGAGACCGACCGGATCATCGAGGCCGAGCGGCACGCAAGCGCCCTGGCCGCCGAGTAGCGCCACCGAATAGCGCCACCGAATAGCGCCACGGGGCAGGGCACCGGGCGGGGTGGCCGGGCCAGACCGCAGCGGCCGCGCTTGCCGGGCGAAATCCCGCTGTGCCAAGCTGCGTCCCGCCGCGGGCGGAGTAGCCGGCCGGTCATTGACGACGGCCGGAAACCGGGCCCCACCAGACGCGCGGCATGGGCGGGTGAATTCCGCTGGCGAAAGGCGGGCGCCCTGCGACACAGACAACAAGAATACGGGAGGAACTGGTCATGACACGTGCATCGCTCGTAACCGTTGCCGCTGTCTTCGCGACGGCCGCAACGGCCCCAACCGCCCAGGCGGCGGAGATCCGGATTTCGACATGGGGTCCGCCGTCCCTGCAGCAGAACTCCGACGTGTTTCCCCAATGGACGGCCTGTCTCAAAGAAGCGTCTAAGGGCGCGGTCACGACCAAGACGGAATACAACCTCGGCCCGCCGCCGGTTCAGTTCCAGGTCGCCCGCAAGGGCGTCAGCGACGTGGCCTGGTCCTTCCATGGCTATAACGCCGGACGTTTCGTCTCGACCAGGATCGCCGAGCTGCCGGGGACCCGGGGCGGCGCGGAGGCGATCTCGGTCGCCCACTGGCGGACCCATGTCAAATATCTCGACGGGCTGAAGGAGTTCCGGGGCCTGAAGCTGATCGGTCTCTTCGTGCACGGGGCCGCCGTCCTGATGACCAACAAGCAGGTCACAGACCTGTCCCAGGTCAAGGGCATGAAGCTCCGGCTGCCCGGCGGTGTCGCAACCCAGGTCTTCAGCAGGCTGGGCGCCGTGCCGGTGAAGGTGCCGGGGACGAAGGTCTATGAAGTCCTTTCCCAGCGGGTCGCCGACGGCGTCTCGATGGAATTCTCCGGGGTGAAGAGCTTCAAACTGAACGAAGTCGTGAAATACGTCCTCGAGATGCCGGGCGGTTTCTATTATGGCTCCTTCGGCATCGTGATGAGCCCGAAGAAATACGCCTCCCTCGCCGCGGCAGAGAAGGCTGCGGTCGACAAATGCTCTGGCGAGACCCTGTCGCGGATCGCCGGCCGGGTGTGGGAGAACTTCTTCAATACCGGGAAGACGTTCGCTGCGAAGGACATGACCATCGCCGTGGCGTCGGAAAAGGTTCAGCAGGAGTTTGCGCCGATCGCGAAGGCGGTCATCGACGCGTGGATCAAGGAGGCCCGATCCCGGGGCATAAAGGACCCCCGGGCGGCGCTGGACTATTTCCGCGAACAGGCCCGGACCTACAAGAAATAGCCCTGGCCAAAGCATAGCCCCGGTCGGGGAACAGCCCCGGCGGCAGGCATCGCCGCGCCGGATCGAGACCCCGCGCGCCGCCCCGGGTGGCCGCGGGGTCGGCTGTTCCACCCCCGGATATGACCGTCAGGCTGCCTCGGCCGGATGAACGGCCCGCAGCTGTCCTCCGCGTCCGCAGCCCGGCCAGGTGACACCCGCCGCCCGAATGCCGCCTGACATGCGCATTGTAGACCGTCGCGGCGATTGCTATCTGTTTCCGGTTGCTCCTCTCACCACACCGGCACCGCGTCCTTGCTGCAACGCCTTTACGACTGGACCATGGAAAAGGCCGCGCACCGCCATGCGGTGTGGTGGCTGATGATTTTCGCCTTCGCGGAGGCGACCTTCTTTCCGCTGCCCGCGGACATCCTGCTGGTACCGATGGTCATCGCGGCGCGGGAACGGGCGTGGAAGCTGGGCTTTCTCTGCGCCATCGCCTCGGCCACGGGCGGCGAGCTGGGCTACGCCATCGGCTTTTTCCTGAAGGACCTGGTCGCCGTCCCGATCCTGCAGTTCTACGACATGATGGACGCCTTCCAGAAGCTGCAGTGTTGGTACGACCCGAAGTCGCTGGCGACCTGCCCGGCCGGATCCCAGGTCGAAGGCTTCCTGGGCCTGTCCAACGGCGCCATCATCGTCGCCATCGGCGCCATCTCGCCCATTCCCTACAAGGCGGTGACGATCACCAGCGGCATCCTTCACATGGATTTCCTGGAATATACCGTCACGTCCTACGTCACCCGGCTGATCCGCTTCATGGGCGTCGCCGGCGGGCTCTATTTCTTCGGCCCGCCGCTGAAACGCTTCATGGATAACAACCTGAAGCTCGCGACCCTCCTTTTCATCGGTGTCTTCATCGGCGGATTCGTCCTCATCAAATACGTCGTCTGAGGCGGCCGGACGCCGACGCGCCCCGCTGCGGCGATCGGCCCTTTCGCGCGCGCCGGCCCCGCGCCTATAGTGCCCCCGTCATGGGAAAGACCCTGCGGACGACGGCCCTTCTGGTGGCCCTTTTCAGTGCGCTCGCCCTGGGCGGCGCCTTCGCCTTCCAGTATTGGGGCGGTCTGGCGCCGTGCCCGCTCTGCGTCTGGCAGCGCTATCCCCACGGGGCGGCCATCGCCGCGGCGCTCCTGGCCTACCTCATCCCCGTCACCTTCCTGCAGCGCGGATTCCTCGGTCTCGCGGGTCTGGCGCTCCTGGCGGGCGCGGCCATCGCCGCCTTCCACATCGGGGTCGAGCAGAAATGGTGGGAGGGCTTGCCCAGCTGCGCCGGCGGGACCGATATCGGAAAGATGTCGATCGACGACCTGAAGAAGAACGTGACCAACGCGGGACCGCGCTGCGACGAGCCGACCGAGATCCTCTTCGGTCTCTCGATGGCAACCTACAACTTCATCCTCTCGGCGATCGTCGGGCTGGGCGCCCTTTTCATCGCTGCCCGCCGGAAGAAGCGCCGGTAGGGACAGGAGGGCGACAATGGCCGAGGACACTGCACCCCGTCCCAAGGTTACCGGCGAAGGCCGACTGCCCGGCGACCCGACTCGGGAAGAGCTGATCGAACGCATGATCCGCGTGAACCAGGCCGGGGAGTTCGGCGCGGCGCGCATCTATGCCGGGCAGCTGAGGGTCCTGGGCAAGACGCCCGTCGCCCCGGTCCTGGAGGAAATGGCGGCACAGGAACAGCGCCACCTCGACAGCTTCAACAGGATGATCGCGGAGCGCCGGGTGCGCCCGACCGCGCTGACGCCGTTGTGGCATGTCGCCGGCTTCGCCCTCGGCGCGGCAACGGCGGCCCTGGGCGAGAAGGCGGCGATGGCCTGCACGGTCGCCGTCGAGGAAGTGATCGACGAGCATTACGCGAAACAGGCGGAGAAACTGGGCGACGACGAGGCGGAGCTGCGGGCGGCCATCCAGGAGTTTCGCGCCGACGAACTGGAGCATCGGGACACGGCGCTGCAGCACGACGCGGAAAACGCCCCGGGCTATGAGGTGCTGAGCCGCGCGGTGAAGACCGGCTCCCGCCTGGCGATCTGGCTGTCGGAACGGTTTTAGCGACACAGGGATGAGGGTGGAGCTTCGTTCGCCCCTCCTATCGAGGGCAGATCGGCTGCGCCAAGACGCTTTTGCCGCCCCGGCGGTTGACAGCGGCACCGCCGCTTTCCGATAACCGGATATCGCCTACGTTGCAGTGCAGCAGAGACAGATGCCCCAGCCGGACGTCCGGAGCCTTCCCGATTTCGCCGAGATCGCCATCGAGCGCGACCGCTGGGCGGTCTTCGCCGATGTCGACGGCACCCTGTTGACCTTCGCCGCACGCCCGGAAGAGGCACGCCCGGCACCGGGCCTCGCCGACGCCCTTTGCCTGGCGGCCGGGGCGCTGGGCGGCGCGCTGGCGTTGGTGTCGGGGCGGCCCATCGCGGATGTCGACGCGATCCTGGGGCCCCTGCCGCTCGCGATCGCCGGCGGGCACGGTCACGAACGGCGCCGGGCCGACGGATCGAGGGTCGCCGACCCGTCGGTGCCGGATGGCCTGTCCGTGATGCGCGCCGCCTTCGACCGGTTCCATGCGCACACGCCCGGCACGTTGGTCGAGCACAAGACCCACGGCGTCGCGCTCCACTACCGTCAGGCGCCCGGGGCCGCGGCCGCCGCCGTCGCCATGGCGGACGCAGCGGCCGTCGAGGCCGGGGAGGAGGTCACCCTCCTGCGCGGCAACATGGTCGTCGAGGCAAAGGGCGCCGGCGCCGACAAGGGGGCCGCCGTCCGCGCCTTCATGGAGGAAGCGCCCTTTCGCGGCCGCACGCCCGTCTTCCTGGGAGACGACGTGACGGATGAGGACGGCTTCGCCGCAGCCAACGATTTGGGCGGCCATGCCGTCATCGTCGGCGACCGTCGCCCGACCGTCGCCCGATATCGCCTGGCCGACGTTGCGGCCGTCCATCGCTGGATTGGAGACGTCGGCGGAAAGGCCGCGGCATGAGTGCGCTGGACCTCGGTGTCATCGGGAACTGCAGCTTCTCCGCGCTGATCGATGCCCGCGCCAAGCTGACCTGGGCCTGCCTGCCCCGGTTCGACGCCGACCCCGTCTTCTGCGCGCTGCTGGAGCCGACGGCGGGGGATGTCGGCTTTTGGGACATCGAGCTGGAGGATCTGGAGCGGACCGAGCAGAGCTATCGCCGCAACTCCGCCGTCGTCGAGACGCGCCTGTACGACCGTCACGGCAACGGGGTCGAGATCGTCGACTTCGCGCCGCGCTTCAAGCAGTACGGCCGGACCTACCGGCCCAACATGATCGTGCGCCGGCTTCGGCCGCTGTCGGGCACGCCGCGCATCCGCATCCGCCTGCGCCCGACCTACGAGTATGGCGCGAAGCGACCGGAGACGACGCGCGGCAGCAATCACATCCGCTATCTCCTGCCCGAGGAGATTCTGCGCCTGACGACGGACGTGCCGGTCACCTGTGTGCTGGAGGAGATCCCCTTCGTCCTGGACGAACCGAAGACGCTGGTCTTCGGCCCGGACGAGAGCCTGCAGCGGTCCGTCGCCGAGATGGGCGCGCATTATCTGGCCGAAACGCATGCCTACTGGCAGGAATGGGTGCGCTATCTGGCGCTGCCGCTGGAATGGCAGGAGGCGGTGATCCGGGCCGCCATCACGCTCAAGCTGTCGAGCTTCGAGGAGACGGGAGCGGTGATCGCGGCGGCGACCACCTCGCTGCCCGAGGCGCCGGGCAGCGGCCGCTGCAGGGACTATCGCTTCTGCGGGCTGCGCGACGCCTATTTCACCGTCCATGCACTGAAACGCCTGGGCGTGACCCGGACGATGGAGGGTTATCTCTCCTACATCACCAACATCGTCGCGTCCGCCGACGACGGCTATCTCCAGCCCGTCTTCGGGATCTCCTTCGAAAGCGAGCTGACGGAGCGGACGGTCGACAGCCTTGCCGGATTCGAGGGCAACGGCCCGGTGCGGGTCGGCAACGACGCCTTCCGGCAGGTACAGAACGACGGCTATGGCAGCGTCATCCTGGCCTGCGCCCAGAGCTTCTTCGACGAACGGCTGACCCGGCGCGGCGACCTGTCCCTGTTCGAGCGGCTGGAGAGGTTCGGCGAGCAGGCCGTCGCCCGCTGGGACGCCCCGGATGCCGGGCTGTGGGAGCTGAGGACACGGAAGGCCGTCCACACTTTCTCCGCCCTGATGTGCTGGGTCGCCTGCGATCGGCTGGCGCGCATCGCCGGCCGCCTGGACCGGCCGGACCGCGCCGCCTATTGGGCCGACCATGCGGCGAAAATTCATTCCGCGACCCTCGAAGGCGCCTGGAATGCGGAGATCGAGAGCTTCACGAGCAGCTTCGGCGGCGCCGAGGTCGACGCAAGCCTCCTTCTGATGGCGGAGTTGGGGTTCGTCGCCGACGATGACCCGAAGTTCGTCGCCACCTTCCGGCTGGTGGTGGAGCGCCTCAAGCGCGGCGATCATCTCTACCGCTACAACACGGCCGACGATTACGGCGTGCCGGAGACGGCCTTCAACATCTGCACCTTCTGGTATATCGACCGGCTGGCTGCCGCGGGACAGCGTGACGAGGCCCGGCGCCTGTTCGAGAATATCCTGGCGAGCCGCAACCATATGGGCCTGCTGTCCGAGGACATCGACCCGGAGACCGGGCGCCTGTGGGGCAATTTCCCGCAGACCTACTCGATGGTCGGGCTGATCCAGTCGGCCATGCGCCTGTCCAGATCCTGGCAGGAGGCTTTTTGAGCGACGGCGGACCCGAGAAGGCACCCGCGCGGGATACGCCACCTGAGGAGGCGCCGATCCTCGTCGCCGACATCGGTGGCACCAACGCCCGCTTCGCCCTGGTCCGCGGCGAAGAGATCGTCGCGCTGGACCGGGAGCGGACGGCGGACATCCGCGACCTCGCGAGGACAATTTCCGAGCTGGTCGAACGCGACGCTCGGCTCGCGTCCGTCCGTGCCGTCGCGCTGGCGGGCGGCGGACCCGTCATCAACGGCAGGATCGACCTGACCAACGCCGGGCTTCTGATCGATCCGGCTGTGATCGAGGCGCGATGCGGCTTCGAACAGGTCCTGCTGATGAACGATTTCGAGGCGGTCGCCTGGTCGCTTCCCGCGCTGACCGAGGGGAAGCTGCACCGGATCGGCGGAAACGGAGTGGACCCCACGGCGCCAAAGGTCGCGATCGGTCCCGGTACCGGCCTGGGCGTCGCCGCGTGGATCCCGGTCGAGGGCCGCACGGGCCGGGCCGTCGCGACAGAAGGCGGCCATGTGACCCTCGCAGCCCGCACGCCGGCTGAGGCCGACGTCATTCGCACCACCGCACATCGCTATGGCCATGTTTCGGCGGAACGGCTCGTCTCCGGCCCCGGCCTGATCGAGATGTTGAAGAGCCACGCGCCGGACAAGCTGGCGAACTGGCAGACACCCGCCGAGATCGTCGATGCCGCGACAGACGGCATCCCTCAGGCGGTCCATGTGATGGAGCTCTTCTTCGGCTTCCTTGGCACCGTCGCGGCCGACCTTGCGCTCAGCTACGGCGCCAAGGGCGGGGTCTATCTGGGCGGCGGGATCCTGAAACGGATGGTCGACCGGGTCGAGGCGTCGATCTTCAGGAAGCGGTTCGAGGACAAGGGCCGGTTCAGCACCTATCTGGCGCCCATTCCCACCTACCTCATCCTGGAGCCGGAGCCCGCCTTCGTCGGTCTCGCCTACGCCGCGCGAACCGCCCTGGCGGCAGCCGACAGCTCGGCCAGGTAACGTTCCGACCAGCGCTGGGCGGTTTCCGTCGCCAGGTGCCGCATCATCGGTTCCCAGCGTTCCAGCCGTTCGCCCATCGGCATCGTCAGGGCCGACTTGATGGCCGCGGCGACACCTTCCGGCTCGTACGGATTGACTAGGAGTGCCCCGTCCAGCTCCGCCGCGGCGCACGCATCCCGTAATCCC
>CAYGKX010000043.1:9292-10910 GCA_964350225.1 uncultured Rhodospirillaceae bacterium
CGACCAGCAGGTGATCCATCATGCCACGCCAGCGGTCCAGCCGTTCCTCGAACGGCATGTCCAGCGCCGCCCGGATCGCCGCCGCGACTCCGTCGAGATCGTAGGGATTGACCAGGATCGCCCCGTCCATCTCCGACGCGGCGCCGGCCAGTTCCGACAGGACCAGCACGCCCGGGTCGGTCGGGTTCTGGGCGGCGACATATTCCTTCGCCACCAGGTTCATGCCATCCCTCAGCGGCGTGACCAGCCCGACGCGGCTCAACCGCAGGAGCGCCGCGACATTGCGACGGCTGAGCGACTTGTAGAGATGGCGGATCGGCACCCAGTCCGGCTCCGCATGAAGGGCATTGATGCGACCGGCCAGCGCGGTGACTTCCTCGTAGATCTCGCGATATTCCGCGACGCCGGTGCGGGTCGGCGGGGATATCTGGAGAAGGGTCGGTCGGACGCCATCCGCCCGGTGGTGGCGGAGAAACCGGTCGAACGCCTCGAACCGCTGGGGCAGCCCCTTCGAATAGTCCAGCCTGTCGATGCCGATCAGGACGTCGCCGCCGACCACGCTGTCGCGCACCCGGCGCACGAGGGGCGTGCGGGCCGTTTTCGCGGCGGCGTCTGCGATGAAGTCCGTGTCGATGCCAATGGGGAAGGCGCCGGTCTGGAGGGTCCGGGGGCCGAGTGAGAGCACGCCTTTTCCGCGCGCCGCCGCGCCGAGGACGCCGGTGCAATAGGCGACGAAGCAATTGCGGTCGGTCTCGGTCTGGAAGCCGATCAGGTCGTAGGCGAAGAGGCGGGCGAACAGGTCGGCATGGCCGGGAATCGCCGCCGCCACCTCGGGCGCGGGGAAGGGAATGTGCAGGAACAGGCCGACCGGATTGTCGAGTTTGCGCGCGCGGAGATCCTCCGCCAGCCCCATCAGATGATAGTCGTGCACCCAGATGACGTCGTCCGGCCCGGCGACCGCCGCGACGGCCTCGGCAAACTTCTGGTTGACCCGAAGGTAGCCCTCCCTCTGACCGGGCTCGAACGCCATGAGGTCGAGCCGATAATGGAAAGCCGGCCAGATGGTCCGGTTCGAGAAGCCGTCGTAATAGTCGGCCAGGTCCTCGCGGGACAGGTCGATGGTGCGGTAGGAAATGCTGTCGAAATCCTCGCCCTTGAGCGAGGGGTCGGTCCCGCGCTTGCCGGACCAGCCGAGCCAGGTCCCTCCCATTTCGGCGAGGGCGGCCTGCACGGCCACCGCGAGGCCGCCCGACGGCGGCTTGCGGGGATCGGGGGTGGCGACCCGGTTCGACACGACGACCAGGCGCCCGCTCGCATTTGCTTGAGACATCGTACCGGCGTTTCCGACGACAGGTTTCACGGTTGCGTCCACGGTGGGGCTGGGTCTCCGGCGCAAGACATCGCCACGGCCGTCCGGAAGTCTAACAGATTACGCCGGCACGGGGTTCCGCCCGCCGCCGGAATAAATTCCATCAATCGGCGAGCCGGTCCGGGGTACGCGCCGCCCCTTGCCGGGCTGTCCAAGCCCGCGTGGGACATTGGCTTTGTGCGGCGTGCCAGTGTCAGCATTCCGACCTGCCAGACAGCGTTGGATCTAGGTACGGCCGGACAGGGTGGG
>CAYGKX010000043.1:10920-15969 GCA_964350225.1 uncultured Rhodospirillaceae bacterium
GCAGGTGCTCCTGAGGAGCCCGGCGCGTCCCCCTCAACCCGTTTGGCCCCCTCAGCCCGATTGGCCCCCTCAGCCGGTTTGGCCCCCAGGCCCAACGATAGCGGCGCGGCGAGCAGGACGCCCATCACAAGCCAGAAGGCGCGCTGATAGGCCATTTCATGGGCCATCGACATGATCCCAAGGACGATCAGGCAGAGAATGGTCGCCGTGTTCCGCCAGTCCCTCGGCCGCCAGTCCCTCGGCCGCCACCCCCTCAGCCGCCAGACCCTCGTCCGGCCTGTCCGGGAGCCGGAGCCGGGTGAGGGGCGCAAGATATGGCGGACGATCAGGATCGGCGCGATCGCCATGAGGCAGAAGCCGACCGCGCCGAATTCGGCGAGCAGCCAGAGATAGGTGTTATGGATGATCAGCGCATTCCCCTTCGCCGCCTCGTATCCATGAGAGAAGACCCCCAACCCGGCGCCGAAGAGCGGGTGATCGAGCCACAGGGACCATCCGCCCGCAAGGCTTTCCATACGGTCGGGGGTCACGTGCGAAAACCTGCCGGTGATCTTCAGCATCGACCCGACGCTGATCGATGAGCCGCCGTTCACGGCTGCGATTGCCGCGAGAAGCCCCCCGACACCGGCGGTGCCGAAAATCAGCCGCCGGAGCGGATAGCCGAAGGCGAAGACACCGAGAGCGATCAGGACAGCCCCCGCGACCCAGCCGGCCCGCGACGCGCTGAGCCAGACGCCGGAAACCAGCAGTCCCAGCAAGGCCGACGAGGCAAAAGCGCCGGCCCGACCCGGCCACAGCTTACCGATGCCAAGCGCGAGGCCCAGCGCCAACAGGATCTGGAATGCGAAGGTATTCGGGTTCCCGGCGAAGCCGAGGAAGCGTGCGTCGAGCCATCCGACCGATTTGAAGAGCGCCGGCGGGGCGAACTCCCGGACCGCGAATTCCAGCACCAGAACCGTCGAAACGGCGACAATAAAGACCCGGACGAAGAGGCGGCCGCCGACGCGGCCTCCCAGCGCGACCGCGAGCGCCCCTGTCAGGAGATAGCCTCCCAGCACGACGCCGCCGATCACGCGGTTATAGAGTGCCCAGTCGGTCAGTCCGACCCGGGCCCAGCCCAGAAGGAAACCGCCCAGCAAGACGGCGCCCATGAGACCGAATGCGACATGCAGACCGGGTACACGCCAGATGTCGCGCCATCGGGTTCGGCCAAAACCGAGCGCCAGCGCGGTGCATCCGCCGATCACGGCGATCCCGTCGGACAGGTTGACGGTCGTCGCCCCGCTGTCCCGGACGAAACGGACCTGGAACAGGACCCATCCCGCCGCCGCACTCGGCAGGACCCAGGCAACGATCGCGAAGAGACGCCGCGCGGCGAGCGCACCGGCTGCGTCCCCCCGGTCCCTCGGCCCCGGCGATGTCGGAATGGCGAAGGCGGCCAGGAGGTTCACCCCCAGGGCCGCGAGGCTGAGCAGCCCGATCGACAGGCCAAGCGCGACACCGGCCTCGACCGGCAGTCCCTGTGCGGCGAAGACATAGCCCGCGCTGAGTTCCCGGACGCCCCAGCCGGCCAGACTGATCGGCAGGGACGCAGCGAGCATGATGATGAAGGCCGATGGAAGGGCCGCAGCCAGGTTCGTCTCGGGAGCGATGGCCAGGGCGAGGGCGACATAGGCGGCGGCCATGGTCGCGTGCATTCCAATCGTGACGACGGAGATCGCCCCGACAAGACGCGGAAAGGGGCCCCGCAACGCCCGTCCGGCCTGACGCCGCTGGCGGGCGCCAATCCCTCGGGCGCAGACGGCGACGGTTACAATACCGATCCCGATGAGCACCAGCGCGAGATATCGGCCGGTATCGCCGGCAATGCTGATCCTGCCGAAGACAAACAGCGCCCCAAGTACCGCGAGGCCCACCAGCCACCCGAAGGACAGGATGCGTTCGAAGCCGGTCAGGACAAAGGCACTTCTGCCGAAGCCGCTCGACCGCCCAAGCAGGGCCGCGCGCGTCAGGCTCTGCCCGAAGAAATTGAAGAGCAGCAGCCCCCCGGCCAGCGAATAGGTGTTCTGGCGATAGGCTCCGGCGAGCGTGAGACCGTAGCCTGTCGACCGGATCAGCAGATGGTACCTGAGACCTCCCAGCGCCTGGTTGATCACGAGAAGGGCCAGCGCCAGTCCGATCGCCTCGGGCGACAGGCGATGCAGCCGCGCGACGATGCGATCGACGTCGAACAGCCCCGCAACGACAATCAATGCGCCCGCGACGAAGGCACAGCCGATGATCAGCTTGCCATAACGAAGCCATCCGGTTGGTGCCCGAAAGTTCTCCCAACGCGCCAGCGCCATTCGTGCTGCAATCCGCCTGATGACCCGACCCTGCCTCGTTAACGATAAAATGCGTCACCCAAGGCCTCGAGCCCTCGAGGGATCCGACCACTATTCGGTCTTCCGGCGGACGCGTTGACCGGCCAACTGTAGCGATAGCAAAACCGCGGGCGCCACTATACTTTTCCTGCATGTGGCGAAAAGCAGAGTTGCGCCATTCTAAAGGCTGTTCATGCCGATCCTGCCCCGCCGCTTCGCAGGTGCTCGCGTCGCAGGCCCGGATCTGTTCAGAAGATCTTCAGGACATCCTCGGGCGGACGGCCGAGCGCCGCCTTGCCCTTGTTGAGAACGATCGGCCGTTCGATCAGGACCGGGTTCTCGACCATGGCGGCGATCAAAGCGGCGCGCGGCTTGTCTGGATCGGCCAGCCCCAGCTCCTTGTAGGGAGCCTCTTTCTTGCGCATCAGCTCGCGCGGCTCCAGACCCAGCTTGCCCAGGATGTCGTCAAGCTCGCCGGCGCTGGGCGGGGTCTTCAGATACTCCACGATTTCCGGCTCGATTCCTTTCTCCCGCAGGAGTTCGAGGGTTTGCCGCGATTTGCTACAGCGTGGATTGTGATATATCGTCACCGCCATTCCGAAGGCCCCATTCCTTGACGAACCGTGCCGCCGCCCGACCCATTCGGCCGTGCGGGGCAGCGACACCATAAGCCGCGCTCGAGCCATGTTCCACCGATTCGCCCGTCTGGCGATCCTTCTGCTTTTCCTGTCGCCGCTCGCCGCCGCCCCGGCATCGGCGCAAACCACGCCGGGAACGCCGTCGGCGATCCAGCCGAAGACCGCGGCAAAGGAGCCTGCGATCTCGGTGAAGCAGGCTGAGGAACTGGTCAAGTCGCTCGAGAACGAGGCGGAACGGAAACAGTTTCTCCAGACCCTCAAGAACCTGATCGCCGCCCAGAAGGCGATGCAGAAGAAGGAAACCGAGGGGCCGGGCTTTCTGGAGCGGATGACGGAACGGGTCGAGGCGATCTCGAGCCAGATCCTCGCGGCGACCCAGGTCGTCACCCATGCGCCCCGCCTGTGGGCCTGGCTGAAGCGCCAGGCGGACGATCCCCGGCTGCGCGATCGCTGGCTCGAAGGCCTGTGGAAGACGGTCCTGGCGCTGATCGCCGGCCTGATCGCGGAGCTACTCGCCCGGCTGCTGCTGCGGCGCCCGCGCCGGTCGGTCGAGGCAAAGGACACCGATACGCTGCCCGTCCGGGCCGCCTACCTTTTCGTCCGCACGATCCTGGACGTCCTGCCGATCGGCGCCTTCGCCGCCGCGGCCTACGGCATCCTGCCGCTTCTGGAGCCAAGCGACGCAACGGCACGGGTGGCCCTCACCATCATCTTCGCGAATGTCGTTGTCCGCGCGATCCGCGCGGCGGCGCGGATGATCCTGACCCCCAAGGCGACATCGCTCCGGGTGCTGGACCTTACGGACGAGACGGCCGCGTATCTCTTCGTCTGGATACAGCGTTTCACGAACCTGATCGTCTATTCCTACTTCCTGCTGGATGCCGCCCGTGCCTTCGGCCTGCCGGAGGAAGGGTTCCACGCGCTTCTCAAGGTCGTCGGCCTGATCGTCACGATCATGCTGATCATTTTCATCCTGCAGAACCGCGCGTCGATCCGGGAATGGCTGGAGCCGGGCGAGGACCTGGCGCAGAAACGGCGCGTCTTCGGCGCGATCCTCGACCGGTTCGCCGACATCTGGCACGTCTTCGCCGTCCTGCTGGTCATCGCGGCCTTCGTGGTCTGGCTGCTCGATGTCGACGGCGGGTTCCAGTATCTGGTGCAGGCGACCTTGCTTACCGTTCTGTTCGTCGTCGTCGCGCGGGTCGCCATCCTGGCGGCCGACCGGGTTCTGAAACGCATCTTCAAGGTCGACAAGGACCTCATGGCGCGGAACCCCAATCTCGAGGCGCGCGCCAACCGCTATCTCACCCCTGTCCAGGCCGGCCTCCACGGCCTGATCCAGGCGATCGCTGTGCTGGCGATCCTCACGGCCTGGGGCCTCAACATCCCCGGCTGGCTGGCGAGCGAGTTCGGCCGGCGGGTCTTGGGCAGCTTCGCCACCATCGTCTTCATCATCGTTGCGGCTGTCATCTTCTGGGAGCTCGCCTCCTCGGCGATCGACCGCTACCTCGCCAAACTGGCGAGCAACCCGCGCGACCGGGACCGGACGACCCGGATGCGCACGCTCCTGCCGCTCCTGCAGAAGACGATCCTTGTGACCCTGGTCGTGGTCGTCGTGCTGATCGTCATGTCGGAGCTCGGCGTGAATATCGGGCCGCTGCTCGCCGGCGCCGGTGTCATCGGCCTCGCAATCGGCTTCGGCGCCCAGACCCTCGTCAAGGACGTCATTACCGGCGTCTTCAACCTGATCGAGGACACGATCGCGATCGGCGACGTGGTCAGCGCCGGCGGCCACACGGGCGTGGTCGAGGACCTGTCGATCCGGAGCGTCGTCCTGCGCGACTATTCCGGCGTGGTGCATACGGTGCCGTTCAGCTCGGTCACCACCGTCCAGAACATGACGAAGGACTTTTCCTACTATGTCTTCGATTTCGGCATCGCCTATCGGGAGGATGTCGACGCGGTGATGGCGCTGCTGCGCGAGGTCGGAAAGGAACTGCGCGACAACCCGGACTTCTCGCCCAACATCCTGGGCGACCTGGAGATCG
>CAYGKX010000044.1:0-2717 GCA_964350225.1 uncultured Rhodospirillaceae bacterium
ACGATGCCCCGGTCCGGCTTGGACTTGGAGGCATGGGTCGCGATGACTTTGGCGATCATGTGGATCGTGTCGCCGGCACGCACCGGCTCGAGCCGGCGCAGCTTTTCCATCCCCGGGCTCGCCAGGTTGGAGGCGGCGAGGATACCGCTGCCCAGGAACAGCCGGAAGCTTGCCGTCAGGGTATGAAAGCCGCTCGCCATCAGGCCGCCGAGCATCTCCGTCCGCTCATGGGTCGCGTCGATGTGATGAGGTTGCGGGTCCCAGGTCAGCGCGAAGTCGATGATCGCGGTCTCCGTGATCGTCAGGGCCGGCGTCCTGAACGCGTCGCCGATCTTGAAGTCGTCGAACCACAAATCGTATCCGCTCACGCCGCTGCGTCCTTCGTCAGGTCCAGTTCCATGTAGATCACGTCCTCGGTGGGGTTGTGGTAATAGGGCGGAATGCGCCGGAATCCCATGCTCTCATACAGGGCGACGGCGCTCTTCAGTCGGGTGAGGGTGTCCAGGCGCATCAACCGGTAGCCGCGCGCCCGCGCCGCTTCGACGATGGCGGACGCGAGCCGGCGTCCGAGACCGCTGCCGCGGAAGCCGGGCGCCGTCCACATGCGCTTCATCTCGCAGATGTCGCCCTCCAATGCTTGCAGGCAGACGGTGCCGGCAATGTGATCGTCCATCCGCGCCAGCAGCACTTCGCCGCGCGGCGGGAGGTATTTCTTCGGGAAATCCGACAGTTCGGCCTCGATATCCTGGTAGCTCAGATCGATTCCCAGCCAGGAGACATAGTCTCGGATCAGCTTTTCGGCGGCGCGATACTCGACGTCCGTCCGGGCCGGTGCGATGACGATGTCGGAGGGCCCGGCCATCGCTCAGAAGGGAAACTTGAGGCAGCCGGCGGAGCCGCGCGCATAGACCCTGCCGGCCTCGTCGACCAGTTCCGCGTCGGCCACGGCGAAACGACGGCCGGGCTTCGCGACCCGCGCGGGGCACCGAAGCCGGCCGGTCCCGAGTGTGATCGCACGGAAATAATCGACCGTCAGGTTGACGGTTGTGAAGCCCCAGCCGGTTTCCAGGTCCGACTGGACGGCGACGCCGGTCGCGCTGTCGATCAGGGTTGCGGCGAGCCCGCCATGGACGCTGCCCATCGGGTTGTAGTGAAACTCCCGGGGCGTGCAGGCGAAGATGACGGCGCCGTCCTCCCCGCTCTTCTCCGCGCTCTCCAGCACAAAGTCGAGGGTCTGACCGATCGTCGGAGGCGGCAGCGTGCCCGAGGCAATTTCGTCCAGATACTCGGGGCCGCTGCGGGTGCGCGCGGCCGCCGCGAGGCCGGCGGGCGGCGTCCAGGAATAGGTCCGACTGCGCTCTGCTGCAGCATCCGTTTCCCGGGCGGGCGGCGGCCGGTCAGGGTCGACGGGTGTCATCATGAATGTCGCCGCGCCGCGGGCGTACATCTTCCCGTCGGGACCGACCAGGCGGGCGTCGGCGATGGCTGTCTGGCGGCCCGGTTTCACGACCTCCGCGACGCAGCTCAAGGGACCCGTCTCCGCCTGCATCGGCCGGATGAAGTCGATCGACAGGCGAATGGTCGCCGTGGTCACGCCGGGCTCGATCTGCGACTGGACGGCAACGCCGGTCGCGCTGTCGATCAGGATGGCGGGAAGGCCGCCATGAATGGTCCCCAGGGGATTGTAGAGATACTCCGCGGGGGTGAAGGAGAAGACGGACCGGCCGTCAGAGACTTCCTCCAATCGAATTCCAACCGTGTCGTACATCGGCACTTGCGGCAGGTCTCCGGCCGCCATCCGGCCGAAGAAGTCCAGCCCGCTGGTGCCCCGCCGGGCGAGCATCAGGTCATAGGGATCGGTCCAGCTGTGGCTGCGGGTCTGGTCGGGCATCGGTCCTCCGTCGGCTGGGCGGGATAATGCCGACGGAGGCCGGATGCGCAAAGACCCTTTGAACGGAGGGCTGGGTTTCGCCCGGCGCGCGCGCCGTTCCGGTTGGATCAGACGCGCCCTAAACGTGGCGCAGGTGGCTGGGCTCGACCTTCCCGCGGATGGTGAAGACGCGCTTCAGGGCGCGTCCGATGCCGCGAAAGATCGAATACGCGGCTTTCGACCGTTCCCGACGGCCGCGCGCCAGATAGAAATCGTAATCGATCTGGCCGTTCGCGCCACGGCGCACCGGTTGGGTCGGGCCGTCGTCGAGCCCGATGGCGGCAAGTGTCCTTGCGCTCTGGGACAAGGCTTCCTGCGAATAGAATTCGGTCATGTCGTCCTCCTCGGGACTGGTCCGGTCAGGGCACTCAAGCGCGCATTTGCTTGAAGAAATTTCATCTGACTGGACTGTACGATTCTTTATGGCGACACCATATTCCGGCGCTTGGCGCTTCGAAAACGATACTTTTTCACCTGCAAATGAATATAATTCATCTATGATCGACCTGCCCCCGCTCGATGCCCTGCGCGTGTTTGAGGCCGCAGCCCGGCTCGGCAGCTTCAACGAAGCGGCCGCCAGCCTGAACCTGACCCCTTCCGCCGTGAGCCATCGCATACGCGGCCTGGAGGAGTTTCTGGGGACCGAGTTGTTCGAGCGGCGCGGCAGGCGGGTCACGCCGACCGAAGCCGGTCTTGCCTATGCCGCCGCCATCGGAAGCGCGCTCGAGACCCTGCGGGCCGCGACCCGGCGTCTCGCGGTCGACCGCCGGTCGCGGCCGCTGACCCT
>CAYGKX010000044.1:2727-6687 GCA_964350225.1 uncultured Rhodospirillaceae bacterium
ACCCTCAGCCTGGCGCCGGCGTTCGCCGCGCGCTGGCTGGTACCGAGGCTCGGCCGCTTTCAGGCGCGCCACCCGGACATTGAGCTCCGTTTCTCCTCCAATTCGCGGCTCAGCACCTTTTCCGAGGGCGATCTCGACGCGGCGGTCCGCTACGGGTCCGGAACATGGCCGGGGACGGTTTCGGAACTCTTGATGAAGGTCGACGCCCTGCCGGTCTGCTCGCCGCGCCTTCTGGAGGCGGGGCCGCCCCTCGTGCGTCCCCAGGACGTCGCCGCGCAGACCCGCATCCACGTCACCACGCGTCCGGACGACTGGCGCATGTGGTTCGTCGCCGCCGGCGTCAACGGCGTCGACCCGACGGTGGGCCCAGCCTTCGAGGATTTGCCGACCGCGCTGGAGGCCGTGGCCGGAGGTTTCGGGATGGTCATCGCCGATCGCCAGATCATCGCCGGCGACCTGGCGCAGGGACGCCTCGTGGCGCCCTTCGATATCGATATGCCGTCGGTCGGTGCGTTCTATTTCGTGCGGCCCGCCGCCGCCGCGCCAGACCCGCGGATCGCCGCCTTTCGGGACTGGCTCGTCGATGAGATCGGTGCCCTCGGCGGCACCGCGACCCTGTCCTAACCCACGGTCAGGTGGTTGTCGGCCATGAGCTGGTCGACCGTCAGGCCATGCACGGCTTCCAGCAGGATCGCGTCGACATAATGGGCGCCTGACCCTTCACCATCGGTGTCGAATTGAATGGCGGTGCCGTCCGTGCGCTCCTGGAAGCGGATGAAGGCGTCGATGTCGACCATCGTTGTTTCGAAGCCGGTCAGGAGGTCGAGGACATGCAGGCTGTCCCCATCCTCCGGCCGGAAGTCGACGATCCGGTCGATGCCGTCCCCCAGGTCGACCGCGCTGACGACGAACCGGTCGGCCCCCGACCCGCCGTCGAGGCGGTCTGCGCCGGGGCCTCCCTGAAGTTCGTCGGCGCCCGGCCCGCCGCGCAGGATGTCGTCTCCGCCCTCACCTATCAGCCGGTCGTCGCCGGCAAGGCTGTTCAGGTCGTTGGGTCCGTCGTCGCCGGTCAGGGTCTCGCCGTTCGCGGTGCCGGTGACAGGCGTCGGGCCGTCATTGTCGAGGATCGCCGTCGTGACCAGCCGGTGCGCCGCATCGACCGTTCCGGCGCTGGGCGTTCCGAGGACGACGGTGAAGTTCTCCGCGCCCTCCGCCAGCAGGTCGTCCGCCGTTGGCAGGGTGAAGTCGAAGCTGCCGCCGAAACCCGCGGAGAAGACCAGGGTCGTCCCGCTCAGGCTCACCCCGGCGTTCGGGCCCATACCGTCGATCGCGTCCTGGATGTCCTTGTAGAAGCCTTCCGAGAAGTCCGCGCTGCCGGCGCCGCCGGATCCGCTGGGCAGATTGATCGCGAGGTCGATGGACACGGGGAGGTCGCCGGCGATCTCGCCGCCGGCAAGCGCGATCCGGTAGCTCGGGGCGCCGCCTTCGCCGGTCAGCTGATCGCCGGTCAACCGCCAGACCAGCGCGTCGGCATCGTCGTCCCGGATGACGGTGAGGACCGCGGCCGCCGCGACAGTTCCCACACTGGGAGCGGCCAGTGACAGGCGAAAGCCCTCCGCCCGCTCCACCAGGCGGTCGTTCTCGGTGTCGAGGCGGAAGGCGAGGCTGCGCGGAGCGCCGGCGGAGAAGACGACCCGGTCGCCGTCCAGCCGGATCCCGGCATCGGGGCCGAGGTCGTCGATCGCCGCTTGCAGCGCCTCGGTCAGAGCCTGCCGCAGGTCGGCCGCCTCCGCGCCGTCCGGCCCGCCGGGAAGGTCGAGGCTCAGCGTTATGCTCGCCTCCTGCCCGGTCCCGAGGTCGGCGCCGTCGAAATGCAGCGTGTAGCCCGCGCCGTCCCCTTCCGTGACGAACGCATCGCCGCTGAGGCGCCAGCTCACCCGGTCCGTGTCGTTGTCGGAGATGACAGTCGTGACCAGGGCGTCCGCCGGCGGAATCGATCCGTCGCTCGGGTCGCTCAGCAGCAGGGTGAAATTCTCCGGACCCTCGACCAGCCCGTCCTCGGCAATCGGCACGGTGAAGACGAGTTCCCCTGGTCCGCCACCCTCGAAGATCAGCCGGCCGTCCTCGAAGCGGACGCCCCCGTCGGGCCCCAGCGCATCGATGGCCGCACCGATTGCGGCGGCGAGGTTGGCATCCAAATCCGCGGCGTCGGCCCCGCCAGGGCCGCCCGGCAGGTTAAGGGAGATCCCGACGGACGTCTCGCGTCCAGCCGCCAGTTCGGCACCGTCGACAGTGACGCGATAGGTCGCGGCACCGCCCTCGTCTGCCAGCTGATCGCCGTCCAGGTGCCAGCGGAGGCTCCCGGCATCGTCGTCTTCGATCGCCGTCGTGACCAGCCCGTCGCCGGGCGCGACGTCGCCGACGGACGGGTCCTCGATGACGAGTGTGTAGTTCTCCGGCCCCTCGACGAGGCCGTCATCCGCGGTATCGAGATACAAGGTGAGAGAGGCGGGGCCGCCGGAGACGAAGACCAGGCGGTCACCGTCGAGCCGGATGCCGGCGTCCGGGCCCAGTGCATCGATCGCGGCCTGGACCTCGGCCAGGAAGGCCGCCGAAAAGTCCTCCGCCTCCGCACCGCCGGGGCCGCCGGGTAGGGAGAGACGCAGCCGCACCGACGCCTCCTGACCGGCGGCAAGCGGCCCCCCGTCGAAGGCGATGGTGTATGCGGCCGCGTCTCCCTCCGTTACCAGCTGGGTCCCCGTAACCGACCAGGTCAGGTCGGCAGCCTCGTTGTCGAGTATGGTCGCTGTGGCGGCGGTGTCCTCGAGGACCAGGTTGTCGGGGTCGCTGAGAACCAGCTGGAAACTCTCGGTCGGCTCGATCGTCTGATCGTCTATCAGGACGACGGTGACCGTCACGGCGGTTTCGCCTTCCGCGAAGTGAACCGTACCGGTGGTCGCGGCGTAATCCTGACCGGCGACCGCACTGCCGTCGACCGTCGCGAAGGACACGGCGGCTTCGCCCTCGCCGGATGAGCGGGTGATCGTGAAGACCGCAACGCCGTCGCCTTCGCTCGCGGCGATGTCCCCGGCGCCGGCACTATCGGGATCGGGCGGAGCCGGCGGGTCCATTTCCGGCGGCGTCTCTTCCTCGTCCGGATCGGGGGGCGGGAGGTCGCCCGAGGTCTCGTCGCCCAGAAGGTTGAGTTGCCCGGCCTCCTGAAGCAGACCGTTGGAAAGATCCGGGTCTGCGAACCGGTGACTGCCGCCATCCTCCAGTGCCCCGCGCGCCAGGGTCTCGTCGCCCAGGCCGCCGAGGGTTTCCAGGCCGCCCAGCGGCAGGCTGCCGATGCCGTTGCCGGCCCCCCGGGCATATGCACTGCCGTCGTCGTCGGCGATGTCGCGGGCCACCACGTCGAAACCCAGCTCTCCGGCGAAGGCGGCGACAGTCGCCGCCTCGACTTCGGGAAGGTCCGCGATCTTGTCGACGAGCCGCCCGAAATCGGCATCCTCGTCGATGTTCAGATAACGGGCGAGCGCCTGGATGGCGTTTGCGTCGAACAGGATGGCGAGCGCCACGGCGGCGGTGGTGAACCAAGTGGCGAAACTCTCCGTCGCACTGCTTCGCCGCGCCGCTTCCAGTTCTTCCTTCGCCTCCGCGTTATTGCCCAGGCCGAAGACTTCGAACAGGAACAGGGCGACCAGCAGCGAGAGCGCGCTTTTGGCCCCCAGCGCGCCGGAACTGCGGGCGATGCGCAGGATCTGGGCGCGGGCGCCGGGATTGGCGCGTACGGCGGCGAGAATGATGCGCTCGGCCTGGTCGGGGCTGATGCGGAGGGCGGCGGCAAGGATTTCCTCGGTCTGCTCCGGCCGGGCATGGATGGCGGTCTGGACGAACTGAATGGTCGGGTCGACACGACCCGGCCCCGAAAAGGGGTTCATCCGGAAGGCGCGCCGGCCC
>CAYGKX010000044.1:6697-15944 GCA_964350225.1 uncultured Rhodospirillaceae bacterium
TCCGCTGCCGTTTCCGCCATTGCCCGATCCACCGCTGCCGCCGGCCGCCCCGCCGCCCGATTCAGCGCCGCCCGATCCCGCGCCGCCCGATCCCCCACCACCCGGCAGGTCGTTGTCATGGCCGAGTCCGCCGCCAGTGCCGGCCATCAGCGGCGATACCGGCGTTTCGGCATCCGGTTCGCGGATTGCTTGCGCCGGGTCGTCGTCCGCAGCGCCCGGCGCGGCATAGGGGCGGGGCGTGTACGCCGCGTTCCGGTAGTGATTTGTCGCGGTCAGGTCGGCAGGGTCGAAGCCGTCGCCCGCAATCTCCGGGCCCGCGATCTCCCGGCCGGCAACTTCTGGGCCGGCAACTTCTGGGCCGGCAACCTCTGGGTCGGCAGTTTCCGGCGGTGCGACCTCCTGTGAGGTGTCGTCAGGCGCGGGGCGGTCGAAGCCAGCCCCGCCGTCCACGACGACGCCCGTCTCGCCGGAGGTCGCGGATATGCGTGTTTCAATGCCGGGAGCCTGGCCGGCCCGAGCGAGGAAAGCGGCGCGGGCGTGATCGATTTCCTCCAGAGCCTTTTCCAGGCTCCAGGCAAATCCAGATCGTTCCGGACGGGCGCTATCGCTCACTCACCGGTTCCTATATGCCCACGGGGGCACACGCCCCGCAGTTCAGCACACCACCACCACAAGTCTATATTTACGAATTTGGAAGGCGATTGGAAACAAGAACTGGTGTCTAACATGTTTGAATTTATCGGGAATTTCACATTCCGCCGGATGGAATAAAAACAAATTCCTGCTGTTAAATTAACTTTATAGCGCAAAGAGCTCCGTTCGACCACCACATCTTGTCGGGGGCTCCATTCCTGCTTCTACGGAAAGTAGTCGCGATTGGGGCCTGCGCCGCCGGGCTGTCAGTCTTCCAGCGTCAGATTGATGCGGCGGTTTTGCCGGCCCTTGTTCTCGATCTTGCGCACGGCGATCGAGCCGATTTCGCCCGTCGAACGGACATGAGTGCCGCCGCAGGGCTGCAGGTCTACCGTGCCCTCGCCGATGCGCAGCACGCGAATGCGCCCGGCCCCGGACGGGGGTTTCACCGACATCGTGCGGACGAGTTCCGGCCGGGCGGCCAGTTCGTCCTCGCCGATCCAGCCGGCCTGGACCGGATGATCCGCCAGGGCGTCCTTGTCCGCCGGGCCGTCGGCCAGGTTGAAGTCGAGCCGCCCCTTGCCGTCGCCGATCTGGCCGCCGGTCACGTCGCCGTCCACGGCCGCGCACAGGAGGTGCAGGCAGGTGTGCATGCGCATGTGGCGGTAGCGCCGGTCCCAGTCGATCTCCGCTTCGACCGTCGTGCCGACCGGGGGGATCGGGGCGTCGTCGGCCGGGACATGCAGGATATCGTCGCCGCCGACAGCCTTCTTCGTGTCGGCGACAATGGTTGCGCCGTCCGTCCAGGCGAGCCTGCCGCTGTCCCCCGGCTGTCCGCCGCCTTCCGGATAGAAGACCGTGCGGTCCAGGACGATGCCATCCGGTCCGGCCGCGACCACCGTCGCCACGCAGGAGCGGAGATAGGCGTCGTCGCGGAAAAGCGGCTCGGTCATCGTTCAGGCCTCCGTCCGGTTCCCATCCTCTCCGGTCAGGATTGTCCGGTAGAGGTCGATGTCGACGTTGCCACCCGACAATATCAGACCGACCCGTTGTCCGCGATTGGCCTCCGCCTCCTGGAGGAGCGCCGCCAGCGGTGCCGCCGCGGCCCCCTCTGCGATGTTGTGGGTATCGGTGAAGTAATGGCGCATCGCGGCCTCGATCTCGGTATCCGAGACCCGCACGATATGGTCGGCGCCGGCATTGATGCGGCGCACCGCCGCGTCGACCGGCACACGGCAGGCCATGCCGTCGGCAACCGTCCGCGCTTCGTTGGTGGCGACCGGCGTCCCGTTCTCGAACGACAGGGCATAGGCGGGCGCGCCCTCCGCGACGACCCCCACGACTTCCGTGGCGAGGCCCAGGGCATCGCGGGCCGCCAGGACGCCGCAGATCCCGGAGCCAAGGCCGATCGGCACATATATCCGGTCGAGGGGCGGGGCCCCTTCGAACAGCTCCAGGGCGTAGCTCGCCACCCCGTCCACCAGCCAGTCGTGGAAGGAAGGCACGAAGTGAAGCCCCTCCGCCGCGGCAAGGGACTGCGCATGTTCGAGCGCCGCCTGGAAATCGTGGCCTGCCACAACAAGCTCCGCGCCAAGGGCCCGCATGGCGGCATTCTTCTCCCGGCTGTTGCCCTCCGGCACGCAGATGACGGCGCGCAGGCCGTGGCGCCGGGCGGCGAGGGCGATACTCTGTCCGTGGTTGCCTCGGGTCGCGCTGATGACCCCGCGGACGCCCGGCTCCGTTTCCGCGAGGCGCTTCAGGTAGACCAGCCCGCCGCGCAGCTTGAAGGCCCCGATCGGCGTATGGTTCTCATGCTTGATCCAGACCTCGCAGCCGGCACGCTGCGACAGGAGCGGCCAGTGGATCTGTGCCGTCGGGGTCAAAGCCTCACGGACGATCGAGCGGGCGGCCGTGAGACGGTCCAGCGGAGTCATGCCGGCGCCCTCACTTGGCATTCCGATAGGCGATCACGGTCCCGCCGACGATGGCGATGCCGGCGAGGGCGACGCGCCAGGTCACAGGCTCGTCGAGGATCAGGGCGGCAGCGGCGACAGTCAGGACCGGCTGCACGAACTGCCAGACGGCGATCCGGCCGATTCCGCCGCGGTCGAGCGCAAAGAACCAAAGGGCATAGCCGGCGAAGGACGACAGGAAGGCGAGCCAGCCAATCGCGGCCCAGCCGGAAAGCGGGACGGCATCCCAATCCGTCTGCCCTGCGAGCAGGATCATGGCCGGGACGAGAAGGAGAAGCGCCGCCGACAGGCCCCAGAAGGTCGAACCCCAACTGCCGATTGACTGAGACACGCGCGCGCCAGCGACGTAGCCGGAGGCGCAGATGGCCACCCCGCCGAGAAGCAGCAGGTCGCCCCAGAGATAGTTGGCATTGAGAGTGAGGTCTCCGGCCGGCCGGGTGAAGCCGACGAGGAGCGCTGTGCCGACGAGCGCCAGCGCCGCTCCCGCCCACCAGGCGGGGCGAGGCAGACGCCGCTCCATCGCGGCGGCAAAGAGGCTCGTGAAGACCGGCAACAGCGTCATGATGAGGGCCGCGTGGCTCGCATTGGCGAGACCCACGCCGACGCTCAGGAGTGCCGGCCAGATCGCGAAATTGGTCCAGCCGGAATAGAGCAGGAGCCAGCGGCGGCGGACGGTCTGCGGAAACGAGAGGCGAAAGGCGAGCGCGATGGCGAGCGCAAGAAACCCGGCGATCATCGAGCGCAGGACACCGGCTGACAGGGCGTCCATATGGCCGACCGCGAAGCGGTTGGCGATCGCCGTGCCGGACCAGAAGACAAGGGTAAGCGCCGTCGCCGCATAGGCGATCGTTGGGAAGGGCGCGGCACCCGCCGAAGCGATGGCGGATCGCGCGCCGCTCATGGCTTTGGCGGCCCTTGGCGTTGCGAGGTCACAGGGAGATCGTCCCTTCCATATAGTCGACGCAGGTGCCGGCGATGGTCACACGGTCGCCCCGGTAGGTACACCACAAGGTGCCGCCGCGCGGAGATATCTGCCGTGCGACCAGTTCATTCCTGCCGAGGCGTTCCGCCCAGTAGGGGATGAGCGTCGTATGGGCCGAGCCGGTCACCGGATCCTCCGGAACGCCGGAGGCGGGCGCGAAAAACCGCGACACGAAGTCGACCTCGTCGCCCGGGGCGGTCGCGATGATGCCGAGACAATCAAGCTCGGCGACCGCCGTCATGTCCGGCTTGAGGGCCGCCACCTGGGCTTCTGTCTCGAAAACGGCGAAACCGTCGCGCGCGCGCAGCACCGCCGTCGGCTGGGCCCGCAAGGCCCTGCCCGCGTCGCCACCGATGTCGCCCGGGGCTGGCGGCCGGGCCGGAAAATCCATGGCGAGCCGCCCTTCGGCCGCGCGCGTCACGGTCAAAGTGTCGCCCAGCTTCGTCGTGAAGACCACCCGGTCCGCATCCGGCGTGAGCCGGGTGAGCACCAGGTGGGCCGTCGCCAGGGTCGGGTGGCCGGCCAGATCGATTTCTGCCGCCGGCGTGAACCATCGGATGGCATAGCCGTCGCCGTCCGCGACGAAGAAGGCCGTTTCCGACAGATTGTTCTCCGTCGCGATCGCCTGCATCACGTCGTCCGGCAACCAGGCGGCCAGGGGACAGACGGCCGCCGGATTGCCGGTGAAGACGCGGTCGGCGAAGGCGTCGATCTGGTAAATCGGCAGCTTCATCGCCTCAATCCCGCCAGAACGGCTTGCGCACCTCGTTCTGGACGTCGGCGCTCGACAGTCCGATGTCCTTCAGCATCCGGGCATCCAGTTGCTCGAGTGCCCGGCGCTGGAAGGCGCGTTCCTGCCACATCAGAAGGGTATCGAGGGCGAGGCGCGGTATCCGAAGCACGTAACGCTTGAAAGACCCGGTGGTCCGGAGCGCATTGTCCTGAAGTGTATCGGTACAATTTTGGTTGTTGGCCCACGACATTGTCTGCATCCTTCTCGTAGAGCGGCCTCAATGTGAGTATCAATTTCGATGTGAGTTTCTAGTATTGACACAATTCGAGGGTCAATATAATCATTGTCACCATGACAATATGGGTTCCAGACCTCACACCCTTCGACGGTCCGCGCTACCTGGCGATCGCGGAGGCGATATCCGATGCCATCGATCGCGAAGAGCTTGCTGCGGGCGCCAAACTGCCGCCGCAGCGCGACTTGGCCTGGCGCCTGGGGGTCACGGTCGGCACGGTCGGCCGCGGCTATATGGTCGCCGAGCAGCGCGGGCTGGTCAGCGCCGAGGTCGGGCGGGGTACCTATGTCCGGACGCGCGACACGGCGTTCGGCACCGACCGCTCCCCGACAGGGGCGGCGTCATCCGCAGCCGCATCGGAAAGGGGATCCGCTTCCCGCCGAACGCCGGCCGCCGCCGTTTCCGTTCCCAGGAAGACGACAGGCGCTCTCCTGCCGCGCGAGGCCGGCAACGGGGTCGACCTCAGCGTCAACATGGCCGTCAACCCGTGGCAGGAGGAGGCGTTTGCCCGGACATTGGTGGAAGTGGCCGGGGACGCCCATATCGGTGACATGGTGCGCTATATGCCCTCTGCCGGGCATGAGCGTCACCGGCTGGCGATTGCCAGCTGGCTTGGCCGGCGCGGTGTAATCGCGGACGCCGACCAGGTGGTCTTGACCTGCGGCGCGCAGCACGGCCTTGCCATTGCGACTGCCGTCCTGACCCAGCCGGGCGACCCGATCATGATCGAGGCACTGACCTATCCGGGTCTGCTCGACACCCTCAGGCTCTTGAACCGACACCCGGAACCGCTGCCGATGGACGACCAGGGCGTGCGTCCCGATGCCCTGGAGAAACACGCGCGTGACAGTGGCGCCCGGGTCATGGTCATCGTGCCGACCCTGCACAACCCGACGGCGACGATCGTGCCGGAGGCGCGGCGGCGGGAAATCGTCGAGATCGCCCGCCGGCTCGACCTTGTGATCGTCGAGGACGATGTCTATGGCAACACGGTGGCCGATGCGCCGCCGACCCTCCAGTCGATGGCGCCGGAACGGACGGTCTATCTGTCCAGCGCGTCGAAATGCCTGGCCCCCGGGCTGCGTTGCGGCTGGATCGCGGCGCCCCAGGAATGGGTGGGCCAGATGATCGGTGCGGTTTACGCGACTGCTGTCGCGCTTCCCGCGACCCACTTCGAGCTCATGCACCGCTGGATCGCCGACGGCACGGCCGACGACCTGGTCGGACGGCTGCGCGCGGAACTCGCCGCTCGGCAGGAGATCGCTGCGCGCGTCTTCGACGAATTCGATATCGGCACGCACCCGTCGAGTTTCCACGTATTGCTGCACCTGCCCGACGGGTGGCGCGGCGGCCCCTTCGCGGAGGCCGCGTCCTCGCGCGGCATCAGGGTTACGCCCGCATCGGCATTCGCCGCGCCCCAGATCGCCGCGCCCCGCGCCGTCCGCGTCTCGCTCGCCGCCGCGCGCAATCGGGTGGAACTGGAGGATTCCCTGATCCAGATTCGCGATATCGCCCGAGGCGGCGTCGGCGCCGCCCGCGCGATCATCTGAGAATCATCGAGGGAGCCGGTCCCAAGGCAAGGACGCTCCTACACGCCGTCGCGTACCGTGTGGCCGTGGTCGAGGGGGCCGTGGCCCTTGCCGTAACCGGGTGCGTTCCGGATGGAGTCGACGACATAGTCGCGCGCGCGGGCGACCGCGGCGGCAAGTGGCACAGCTTGGGCAAGTCCCGCGGCGATGGCCGACGCCATCGTGCAGCCGGTGCCATGTGTGTTCCGCGTCGGCAGGCGCGGACCGCCGAAGCGTTCGATCGTGCCGTCGGCGGTCGCCAGGATGTCGACCAGGTCGTCGCCAGTGAGATGTCCGCCCTTCAGGAGGACCGCCCGGCATCCGAGCTCCAGCAGGTCGGTCGCTGCCGCCTCCATGGCGTCGGCGTCGGGGATGGTGCGCCCGAGAAGAACCTCTGCTTCCGGAAGGTTGGGTGTGATCAAAGTGGCGCACGGGACGAGCCTGTCCGCCATCGCCGCGACGGCGCTCTCCTCCAGAAGACGCGCGCCCCCTTTCGCGACCATGACAGGGTCGACGACGATCGGCACCGCCGGCAGTTCGGCCGCGAGGCAATCCGTGACGGCTTCGATGACCGGTGCGCTGTGCAGCATCCCGGTCTTGATGCAATCCGCGCCAAGATCCCGCGCCACGACCTCGATCTGCTGTCGGATGAAATGCTCGGGCACCGCGTGAATGCCGTGCACGCCCTCGGTATTCTGCGCCGTCAGTGCCGTGATCGCGGTCATCGCATAGGCGCGCAGGGCCGTGACCGCCTTGATGTCGGCCTGGATCCCGGCACCGCCACCGCTGTCCGATCCGGCGACGATCAGGACCCGCCCGCGGAGTCCGTCTGTGCGCTGATCGCCCCGCAGATATGGGTGACGACCTCGTCCACCAGCCCTTCGTCGTCGCCTTCGGCCATCACGCGGATCACGGGCTCGGTACCGGAGGGGCGGATGACGAGGCGCCCACCCTTGCCCAGACGGCTCTCACCCTCTGCGATCGCCTCCATCACGGGAGCGGCCTCCAGCGGGCTGGCCGCGCCATTCCCGCGGGCAAAGCGGACGTTGCGCAGAAGCTGCGGGACCGGGTCGAACATGCGCGCGACCTCGCTTGCCCGCCGCTGCGTCTGGACCAGGACGGCGAGGAACTGCAGTGCGGCGATCAGCCCGTCGCCGGTGGTGTTGTAGTCGGACAGGATGATATGCCCAGACTGCTCGCCACCGATATTGTACCCCTCCGCGCGCATGCATTCGACGACATAGCGATCGCCGACCTTGGTGCGGGCGAGACGCAGGCCGATGCCGTTCAGATAACGCTCCAGCCCCAGGTTCGACATGACGGTCGTGACGACGCCGCCGCCGCGCACCCGGTCGTGTTCGAGCCAGGAACCGGCCACGAGGGCGATGATCTGGTCGCCGTCGATGACCGTGCCCTTTTCGTCGACCATGACGACCCGGTCGGCGTCGCCATCCAGCGCCAGACCCAGATCGGCGCCATGGGCGACGACCTGGCTGCACAGGTCGTCGGGACTGGTCGCGCCGCAATTCCGGTTGATGTTCGTCCCGTCCGGCGACACGGCGACGGGCACCACCGTCGCGCCGAGTTCGAACAGCACCGTCGGCGCCACCCTGTAGGCAGCACCGTTGGCGCAGTCGACGGCGATCTTGAGGCCGTCCAGCCGGAGACCGGCGGGGAAGGTGCCCTTGACGAATTCCATGTAGCGCCCGGGCGCGTCGTCCAGCCGTTGTGCCCGGCCCAGCCGCGCGGACGGCGCGAGCTGCTCGCTCACCCCGTCGTCCATCAGGCCCTCGATCTCCAGCTCGATCTCGTCCGATAGCTTGAAGCCGTCAGGGCCGAACAGTTTGATGCCGTTATCCTCGAAGGGATTGTGGGAGGCGGAGATCATGACGCCGAGGTCGGCGCGGAGCGACGGGGTCAGCATGGCGATCGCGGGTGTCGGCATCGGCCCGACCAGCACGACGTCCATTCCCATCGAGACGAACCCCGCCGTCAGCGCCGGTTCGACCATATAGCCGGACAGCCGGGTGTCCTTGCCGATCACCACACGGTGGCGGTGATCGCCGCGCCGGAAATAGGCGCCGGCGGCCATGGCCAGCCCAAGGGCGGTGTTGGCGGTCATCGGCTCGGCATTGGCCTTGCCGCGAATTCCATCGGTGCCGAAAAGCTTTCGGGTCATGCGTCCAGGGGTCCGCTTCGCGTCGGTTTTGCCATGCCGTCTATATCATAGCATGCCCGCGCGGCCAGTCTGCTTTGCCGCCGACCGCCGCCGACGATGGGTCCGGGACGCGCAGGCAGGCCGGCCTGGAAATTCGCCGGTCGTTGCGCGGTGCGCAAGAGGCCCCGTTGCCACCATCGCGCCGGCGGCGATACTGGACGCTAGTGGCGCGCCCATTCGGTTCAGTCCTGCCGCGGTCGACCCCCGGTCGCCGGGCCCGTTTGGGAGACAGTTCTATGAAATTCGGCATGTTCTATCCGGTCGCCGTGGCGTCCGAATCCGAACTCGGCACCGGCCTTTTCGGCCTCGAGCGCGACCGTTATTCCGCCACGATCGACGAACTGCGCGAACAGGCGGTCTGCGCGGATCAGACCGGCTGGACCTCGATGATGTTCGCCGAACATCATTTCGAGGTTGAGGGCTATCACGTCACGCCCAATCCCCTGATGCTCAACATCTACCTGGCGCAGCACACAAGGCGGCTGCGCCAGGGGCAGATGGGTCTCGTCCTGCCCAACTGGAACCCGCTTCGCCTCGCCGAGGATATCGCCATGGCAGACCATCTGACGGGCGGTCGGCTCGATGTCGGGCTCAGCCGGGGGTATCAGCCCCGCTCGGTCGGCGTGATGGGCCAGCATTACAAGGTCAACGCCGCCGGCACCGGGCAGGAGGAGGTCGAGGCGACCAACCGCCGGATCGTCGAGGAGTGGTTCGAGGTCATGCGCCGCTCCTGGACGGAGGACCTGTGGTCCTACGACGGTGAATTCATCAAGATCCCGCCTGACGGCCTCTCCTGGACCCATCCGGTCTCCTCACGGCTCGATGCCGGTGTCCGGGATGGGGTG
>CAYGKX010000045.1:0-962 GCA_964350225.1 uncultured Rhodospirillaceae bacterium
GGCGATGAACATGCCCACGAACGGCGACCAGGAAATCCACCAGGCCCAGTAGAAGACGGTCCAACCGTGGAAGAACTTGTCGTCTTCCCGGTTCATCCAGTTGCTGAGCGGGATGATGTTCTCGACGTAGGCGCCCGCCGTGGTGAGGATGTTGGAGAGGATCGCGAGGGTCGGTCCCGCGAGGATCACGAACAGCAGCAGCACTGCCGCCAGCATCATGTTGGCGTTGCTCAGCACCTTGACGCCGCCATCCAGGCCGCGCACGACCGAGATAATGGCGATCGCGGTGACCCCGATGATGATCGCGATCTGGGTGTTGATGCCCTTGGAGATGCCGAAGACGAACTCCAGCCCGCTGGCCGCCTGCTGCGCGCCGAAGCCGAGCGAGGTGGCGAGGCCGAAGATCGTGGCGAGCACCGCGACGATGTCGATGACATGCCCCGGCCAGCCCCAGGCCCGGTCCTTCAGGATCGGGTAGAAGGCGGAACGGATCGTCAACGGCAGGCCCTTGTTGTAGGCGAAGAAGGCCAGCGCCAGGCCGACGACGGCGTAAATCGCCCAGGGATGCAGCCCCCAATGAAACATGGTCGCGCCCATCGCGGCTTGCGCCGCCGCCGGCGTCTTGCCGTCGACATTCAGGGGCGTTCCGTACCAGTTCGTGTAATAGGCCGTGGGCTCTGCAACGGCCCAGAACATCAGGCCGATGCCCATGCCGGCCGCGAAGAGCATGGCGAACCAGGACATTGTCGAGAATTCGGGTTTCGCGTCCGACCCGCCGATCCGGATCTTGCCGACCGGCAGGAAGATCAGGACCAGACAGAAGATGACGAAGATGTTCGCCGCCACCATGAACAGCCAGTCGAAGTTCGCGATCGACCACGCCTTGGCGCCGTCGAAGCCCTTCTTGGCCTCGTCCGGGACCAGCAGGGTGCCGATGACGAAGACGAGCACGAGCAGGCTCG
>CAYGKX010000045.1:972-5050 GCA_964350225.1 uncultured Rhodospirillaceae bacterium
CTTCATAGTCGGTATCGTATTTATCCCGCATCTCTTCGCATTCCCCCCTCGCCAAGCACAACGGGCCATCGGCGCTCTGAACCGCTGATCAGGTGAATTCCGGGAGGAAGAGACGCTTCGGCCTCCGGGTCCCGAAACCGACGGAGCGCATCGACAGCGATTCCAATCCTAGCAGGAGTGTTACATTTCCGTAACCCCTGCGGGAAATTCGGTAAGTATTGGGAAAACGCACCTATCTGGACAGGCGCGGCTCTGGGCAGGCGCGGCCGGTGGCGGTGTCTACCTGCCCTTCACCTTGGCCCAGCTGTCGCGCAGGCCGACGGTACGGTTGAAGACCGGCTTGTCCGGCGTCGAGGCAGGATCGGGTGCGAAGTAGCCCAGCCGTTCGAACTGGACCGGCGCGCCGGCGGGAGCGTCCAGAAGGGCGGGTTCGAGCAGGGCGTCCGCGATCACCTCGATCGACGCCGGATTGAGGTCGTCGAGGAAGTCGCCCGTCGTCTTGCCTGGCACGGCTTCGGTGAAAAGGCTCTCATAAAGGCGCACCTCCGCCGGGATCGCATGGGCGGCGGAGACCCAGTGGAGCGTTCCCTTCACCTTCCGCCCGTCCGGCGCGTCGCCGCCCTTGGTCGCGGGGTCGTAGGTACAGCGCAGCTCGATCACCTCGCCCGCGTCGTCCTTCACGACGTCCGTGCAGGTGACGAAATAGGCGTAGCGGAGACGGACTTCACGGCCCGGGCCCAGGCGGAAAAACTTCTTCGGCGGATCCTCCATGAAGTCGTCGCGCTCGATATAGAGCTCGCGGCCGAAGGGCACTTTGCGGCTGCCGGCATCCGGGTCCCCCGGGTTGTTGACGGCATCCAGTTCCTCGCTCTCGCCCTCCGGATAGTTCTCGATGACGACCTTGAGCGGGCGGAGAACGGCCATCCGCCGCTCCGCCGTCTTGTTCAGGAGTTCGCGGATCGGCGCTTCCAGCTGCGCCATCTCGACCAGGTTGTCCGCCTTGGCGACGCCGATGCGCCGGGCGAACTCCCGAACGGCCGCCGGCGGCACGCCGCGCCGGCGCAGGCCCGCGACCGTCGGCATGCGCGGGTCGTCCCAGCCATCGACATGGCCTTCCTCGACCAGCTGGATAAGCCGTCGCTTGGACAGGACGGTATGGGACAGGTTCAGGCGCGCGAACTCATACTGCCGCGGTCTGGACGGGGTCGGCAGGTGATCGATCAGCCACTCGTAGAGCGGCCGGTGCGCCTCGAACTCCAGGGTGCAGATCGAATGGGTGATGCCCTCGATCGCGTCCGACTGGCCATGGGCGAAATCGTAGGTGGGGTAGATGCACCAGGCATCGCCCGTGCGCGGGTGCGGCGCATGCAGGATGCGGTAGAGCACCGGATCGCGAAGGTTGATGTTGCCCGACGCCATGTCGATCTTCGCCCGAAGCACCTTGGCCCCGTTCGGAAACTCGCCCGCCCGCATGCGGCGGAAGAGGTCCAGATTTTCCTCGGCCGACCGGTCGCGGTAGGGGGAGTTCTTTCCGGGTTCCGTCAGGGTTCCGCGATATTCCCGGATCTGGTCGGGCGACAGGTCGTCGACGTATGCGTGTCCGTTTCCGATCAGATGCTCCGCCCAGTCATAAAGGGTCTCGAAATTGTCTGACGCGAAATAGAGATGCTCCCCCCAGTCGAAGCCCAGCCAGCGGACGTCCTCCTGGATCGACTGGATGTAAAGCTCTTCCTCCTTGACCGGATTGGTGTCGTCCATGCGCAGGTGGCAGCGTCCGCCGAATTCCTGCGCGACGCCGAAATTCAGGCAGATCGACTTGGCGTGGCCGATATGGAGATAGCCGTTCGGCTCCGGCGGAAAGCGGGTGACGATCGTGCCGGTCCTGCCGGCGGCCAGGTCGCCGCGCACGATCTCGCGAATAAAGTCGCGTGGGCCGTCTTCGGCGGGGGAGTCGGCGGTGTTTTCGGGGGCGTCGCTCATGGCGCGGATAGGTGCCACAATCGGTGCGGGGCGGCAATGGGAATGGGACCCACAGAGGCGTGCGTCATCCCACCCTTCGAGACGCGCTTCGCGCTCCTCAGGATGAAGGGAAATTTTTCAAGCAAGCCAAACGCTTCATCCTGAGGAGGGCGCGTAGCGCCCGTCTCGATGGATCGGAGACGGCCTCCGGCCCGCCGCCTACTCCCGCTGATCCACGAACCGCGGCGCCTTGATCGACTTCTCGAAGTCTTTCGCGAGGGTCCCCAGTTCCAGCACGTCCATGGTCGCGTTAACCTCGAAGACGCGCTTGATGTCGTCCTGCACGGCGGCGGAAACGGCGGCAGGGTCTTCGCCGCGTTTCACTTCCATCCGGATCTTGAGGCTTTCGAGGCCGCTGTCGTCGGTCACCAGCACGCCCTGGAAGTCGTTCACCGCCGGCTTCTGGAACATGAAATCCTCGAATTCCGAGTGGTTCACGTTGACGCCGCGGATCTTGAAGAAGCCGGTCGTGCGGTTGGCGTGCTTGATCATCGGGAAGAGCTCCGCTTCCCGGTGGCCGCTCGCGCCCTTGTCGATGTAGCGGACGATGTCGCCGGAATTCCAGCGGAGGAATGGCGTCGCGTGACCGGTATAGAGCGGGGTCACGCAAAAGGTGCCCACCTCTCCCTCCGGCACCGGCTGGCCGGTCTCGGTGTCCACGACCTCGACATAGAACAGGTCCGTCCAGATATGGATGCCGTCATGGGCGTCGCCCTCGGCGCCCATCAGGCCCGCCTCGGACATGCCGAATACGTCATAGACCTTGGCGCCCCAGGTGCGGCCCAGCTTTTCCCGCTTGGCGTCGGACAGGGTTTCCGCCGAGCAGACGATCTTCCGGATCGACGACGACGCGAGGTCGATGCCGTTCGCGTCGGCCAGGTTTGCGAGGTGCAGGCCGAAGCTCGACATGGCGATCAGGACCGTCGGCTTCAGCGTCAGGATCAGTTCCAGCTGGGCCATCGAGGGGATGGCGTTGCCCGCGCCCGCCCAGATCATGCCGACGCCGAAGGCATGGGCGCTCCGCGCCCAGATCTGCCCGGCCGGGTGGATGCCGATGGGGAAGGAGATGTGGCAGCTGTCGCCCGGCTCGATCCCGATGCAGGGAAAGGAGCGGCCCCAGGACAGAAGGCCGTAATCGACATCCTCGAAGGTACGCGGATAGAAGACCGGCTTCCCCGTTGTCCCGCCGGAGCGCCAGTACTCGGCGATCTCCTCCGGTTTGGCGATGCACAGCTGGTCCATGAATTCGGCATGGTCCATCTTGCGCAGGGTGTCCTTGTCGAGGATCGGGATTTTCGCCCATTCCTCCGGCTCGTCCAGGTGGCGCTCGTCGATCTTGTCCAGCTTGCCCTGGTACCAGGGCGCGGTCTTGGCGCGCTCGAAAGCCAGCTTCTTGCGCTCGGACTGGATCAGTCGGATCTCCTCGCGCGAGGCGGGCAGGTCGAGGGGCAGGGTCATTCGGTCTTCTCCCGGCTGAGGGTTCTGTTTTCCTCGAGACGTTCCTCAAAGGCACGGCGCACACGGACCAACAGTCCGATCAGCGCCTTCTTATCCTTGTCGCTCACATCCGCCAGGGCCTCGTCGACCCAGGTCGCGTGATCATCTGTCATGGCGTGGAAGAGGGCGGTGCCGTTTCCGGTCATCCGCACCTGATGGCTGCGCCGGTCGGTCGGGCTTGGCCGGCGTTCGACCAGCCCCTCCGCCGCCATCCGGTCGATCAGTGCCGTGATATTGCCGCTGCCGGTCATCAGCCGGTCGCCCAGGACGCCGATGGCTGTCCAGTCGCCGTCGGACCGGTATAGCTGCGAGAGCACGTCGAAGCGCGCCAGGCTCTGCCCGTGCGTCCGGCGGAACCGCGTCCCGATATCGCCCTCGATCGCCTTCGACGCCTTGATGAGCTGCAGCCACAGGCGCAGCGACAGACGGTCGTTGTCCTCCGGCTTGGAACGGGCGGCGGTGGTCGTGCGCGGCATGGGCGTATCTTACGGCTTGACCATTCATATGTAAATATTTTACATGTTAGATAAATTGCTCTTGCGAGCCGCTCACCGCTCCCGGA
>CAYGKX010000045.1:5060-7632 GCA_964350225.1 uncultured Rhodospirillaceae bacterium
CGCGATCGTCGGCGGCGGCCCGGGCGGCCTCTATTTCGCGATCCTGGCCAAGAAGGCGTTTCCCGACGGCCGCATCCGGGTCTACGAGCGGAACCGGCCGGACGACACGTTCGGCTTCGGTGTCGTTTTCTCCGACGAGACACTGGACAACTTCCTGTCCCGCGATCCCGACAGCTACGCCGCCATCACCGACACCTTCGCTTATTGGGACGACATCGACTTCCGCTGGCACGACGGCTCCGTCATCACCTCCGGCGGCCACGGGTTCTGCGGCTGCGGCCGTGTGGAACTGCTGAAGATCCTGCAGGCCCGGGCGGACGAACTCGGCGTGGAACTGCATTTCGAGGCGGAGATCGACGACCTTGCGGAACTGGGCCAGCCCGACCTCATCGTTGCGGCCGACGGCATCAATTCCAAGATCCGGGAGCGCTACAAGGAGCATTTCCGGCCCTCGATCGAATGGCGGCGCAACCGTTTTGTCTGGCTCGGCTCGACCAAGCCCTCCGACGCCTTCACCTTCAACTTCGCGACCAACGAGCACGGCATCTGGGTGCTCGGCGAATACCAGTATAACGACAAGCTTGCGACCTGGATCGTCGAAGCGCCGGAGGAGACCTGGGCGTCGGCGAAGGACGAGGTCGAACATCTCTCGGAGGAAGAGCTCCTCGACTATATGGAGACGCTCTTCGCCGATTATCTGGAGGGCCACAGGCTCGTCGCCAACAAGTCGGTCTGGCGCGTCTTCCCGACAATCCGCTGCGAGAACTGGTCCTTCCGCAACATCGTGCTGATGGGCGACGCCCTGCACACGGCGCACTACTCCATCGGCTCCGGCACCAAGCTCGCAATGGAAGACGCGATCGCGCTGATCGATGCGATCACCGCCGGCGGCACGGTGACCGAGGCGCTCGAGAGCTTCGAGCGCGACCGGCGGGAGGAGGTCGAGAAGACCCAGCATGCCGCCGACGTCTCGGTGATCTGGACGGAGAACCCCGGCCGCTACTGGGACATGGACGCGGAGCAGGCGGCCTTCAGCATGCTCTCCCGCTCCAAGCAGATCACCTACGACAACCTGCGCCTGCGCGACGGGCCCTACATGGAAGGCGTCGACAAGTGGTTCGCCCGGAAAGTGCGGGACGAGGCAGGCTTTCCGGTCGACATCCTCAACCCGCCGCCCCCCATGTTCACGCCATACCGGCTGCGCGACATGGTCGTGCCCAATCGGGTCGTCGTTTCGCCGATGGACATGTACTCGGCGACGGACGGCACCATCGGCGATTTCCATTTTGTCCATTTCGGGGCGCTCGCCCACTGCGGTGCCGGGCTGATCTTCTCGGAGATGACCTGCGTCTCCGCGGAGGGACGCATTACGCCGGGCTGCGCCGGCCTCTACGCCCCGGAACATGTCGAGGCATGGAAGCGTGCCATCGGATATGTGCACGAACATTCGGACGCGAAATTCTGCCTTCAGATCGGCCATGCGGGCCGCAAGGGGTCGACCCGTGTCGGCTGGGAAGGGATGGACGAGCCGCTGGTCGACGGAAACTGGGAGGTCGTCGGACCCTCGGCCCTGCCCTATAAGCCCGGGATGCACCTGCCGCGGGAGATGACCCGCGACGACATGGTCCGGGTGGTCGAGGACTTCGTCCGGACGACGGAGCGGGCGGTCGCGACCGGCGCCGACATGATCGAACTCCATTTCGCCCATGGCTATCTCCTGTCGAGCTTCATCACCCCGGTCTCGAACCGGCGGGACGACGACTATGGCGGCTCGCTCGAGAACCGGATGCGCTTCCCGCTTGAGGTTATGGACGCCGTCCGGGCCGCCTGGCCGGCCGAAAAGCCGCTGTCCGTCCGCATCTCGGCGACCGACTGGGTCGGTGCCGAGGGCGTGACGGGGGAGGAGGCGGTCCGGATCGCCCGGGCGCTCAAGGAGCATGGCTGCGACATCGTCGACACGTCGGCGGGCCAGACCACGCCGGACGCCCGGCCGGTTTACGGCCGCATGTTCCAGACGCCTTTCGCCGAGCAGGTTCGGAACGAGGCGGGCATCCCGACCATGGCCGTCGGCAACATCACGACCTGGGACCAGGTCAACACGATCGTTGCGGCCGGCCGGGCCGATCTCGTCTGCCTGGCACGGCCCCACCTGACAAATCCGCATTTCACGCTACAGGCGGCGGCCTACTACGGCGTCGCGCAGCAGCGCTGGCCCTTGCCCTATCTCTCCGGCAAGGAGCAGGCGGAGCGGCTCGCAATGCGGGACCGGGCGGAGGAACTCGATCTCAAGCGCGCGGCGGCGCCGAAGCGGCACCGCCAAGCCGCGCGGGCGGCGGAATAGGCGCGACGCTCCGTCGAGGGCGCTCTCCCGGCGGCGCGGGAAAAAGGGGAATCGGGAAAAGCATTCGGGGCGTTCCAAGGGAACGCCCCGTGTGTGTGATGTGTGGAGAGGGAGGGGCCGGAGGTTCGAACCGCCCCGCGACAGGGCCGCAGCGCGCCCGTTATCGATCGCCCGTCATTCCGCGCCTGTCACCACGCGCCCAATTGGGACGGCGGGCGACGGGCGGACGGT
>CAYGKX010000045.1:7642-9681 GCA_964350225.1 uncultured Rhodospirillaceae bacterium
CTTGTCCTATGTCGAGGTGCGGTGCGACCGGTCAGTCGAGGACCAGACGCTGCCAGAAGGACTTGCGGCGGTTGCGCTTGCCGCGATGACCGCGATTGACGTCGTCGTAGGCGTTGCCATCGTTGCCGCCATGGTCGCTGCCATAGTTCCTGCGTTCGCCATGTCCCGTGTCGCCGCCATGTCGGGTGTCACCTCCATGTCCGCCGTCGCCGCCATGACCTCGGCGGCGCGACCCATGGCCTGAAGAGGCGCCGAAGATCCCGGCGAAGCCGATTTTGTCCGTGTTTCGGCCGTGCTTGTCGTGCCGGGACTTGCTTGAAGAATGATGACCCATCTGTTCGTTCCTTTCCCATGCCGGTGAAGCGCCGTCGTTTGGCCGCTTCGATGCAAGGGAGATGGTGTGGCGGTGGCGCCGGCAATATCGATTTCTCCTGCCGATCAATGTGCGCTTTTCTCGGGTTACCTCCACCTGCCGCCACACAAAATTCAGATGCGCGAAACCCCCGCAAAGAAATGGCGGGGCGCTTCAGGACGCGCCCCGCCATTTCTTTAAGGCGGCGGTAGAGGTGAGCCGGAGGTTCGAACGGCTCGATCGGAGGGGGCTACCGTCCGCCGGTGCCGGAGGCCGGGCGTCGGGAAAACACGCGGCCGAAGAGGTTCGAAGTGGCCTGCCCGAGATAGGCGTCGCGGGCGGCGCGGGCACGGGCGATCTGGTTCAGGACATCCTGGTTCATCGCACTTGTTCCTTGGGGCAAATTGTCGAAACTGTCGGAGGGGTTCGATCGTTCTCGGCCGTCTAGCGGCGCCAGAAGGGCTTGCGGCATTCCGCGACCCGGTCCTGCGTGGACACTCCCATGTCGCGGATAAGGCGATTGTCGAGGCAGGCGAGCTTGCGCCGCTCCGCCACACGATCGTTCCAGGCACCGACGAAACCGAACAGACCGGCATTCTGCGGGCGGCTACGGGCGTCTAAGGTCCGGATGCTCATCTCGTCGCTCCCTTTTCTCGGGTGAAGCGTTGCGGCCGTCGGGCCAACTCGATGAGCAACAGATAGACCGCCGGGGCGGCGGCGAAAATCGATTTATCTGACGGATATATGTGAGATTAAATCACATAAGAATTCGGGTGTCGCGCCCCGGGGCGGACGGGATGCCCCCACGCCGCCTCCGGGCGGCGCGGCGCATCAGACCCCGAGATAGCGGTGCTGCAGGTCCTCGTTGGCCTTGAGCTCCGCGGAGCCACCGGTCCACACCACCTTGCCTTTCTCAATGATGTAGTGACGGTCGGCGATCCGTGTCAGGGCATCGACATTCTTGTCGACGACGAGGATCGACTGTCCCTCCGACTTGAGTTGCTCGAGGATGCGCCAGATCTCTTGCCGGATCAGCGGGGCGAGCCCTTCGGTCGCCTCGTCCAGAATGACGAGTCGCGGATTGGTCATCAGCGCCCGGCCGACGGCCAGCATCTGCTGCTCGCCGCCCGAAAGCTGGTTGCCCATGGACGCGGATTGTTCAGGGCATTGTTGGCCGTCGCGATGAGGTTTTCCTCAACGGTCAGGTTGGGGAAAATCTGCCGACCTTCCGGCACGAGGCCGAGCCCGAAACGCGCCACCCGATAGGGGGGCAGGGTCCGGATATCCGTCCCGTCCATCAGGATGGATCCCTCGCGCGCCGGGGTCAGGCCCATGATCGAGCGGATGGTCGTCGTCTTGCCCATTCCGTTTCGGCCCATCAGGGTCACGACCTCGCCGTCGTTGACCTCCAGCGACATGCCGAAAAGAACCTGGCTCACGCCGTAATATGTCTTGATCTGATCGAGTTTCAGCATCGGTTACGGCGCCTCAGTCGTCGCCCAGGTAGGCCGCGCGGACCTCGGGGTTGTTGCGGATTTCGTCCGGGCGGCCGGTCGCGATGGCGGCACCGTAGACCAGGACCGTGATGCGGTCGGCCAGCTGGAAGACGGCATCCATGTCGTGCTCGATCAGAAGGATCGTGTGCTTGCCCTTGATGCCCTTGAGCAGCTTCACCATGGCGATGGAC
>CAYGKX010000045.1:9691-15820 GCA_964350225.1 uncultured Rhodospirillaceae bacterium
GATTGGTGGCGATCGCCATGGCGATCTCCAGCTGCCGCTGCTCGCCATGGGACAGATCGGCCGCCGTCACATCGGCCCGGTCCTGGAGGCCAACCTGCTCCAGTGCGGCGCGGGCGGGCTCCCGAAGGCGCCGGTCGTTGCGGGCGGGTTTCCAGAAATGGAAGGAGTGGCCGGTATGGGCCTGGACCGCGAGGGCGACGTTATCCTCGGCCGTGAAGTCGAGGAAGATCGACGTGATCTGGAAGGATCGGGCGAGGCCGATCGCCGACAGCCGATAGGCCGGCAGCTTCGTGACATCGTGGCCGTCGAAAACGATATGTCCGCTGTCGGGCTTCAGGGTCCCGGACAGCTGGGAGATCAGCGTCGTCTTGCCGGCGCCGTTCGGGCCGATGATGGCATGCAGTTCGCCCCGGTCGACTGTCGGGTCCAGATTGTCGGTCGCAGTCAACCCGCCGAAGCGTTTGATCAGGTTGCGGACTTCGAGCAATGCCTCAGCCATTGGCCGGACCTCCCTCGTTGTCCGTCGTTCGCTTCTTGCGAAGGCTGGGGGAGAGGCGGGCGAGGGCGCCGAAGATCCCGCCCCGGGCGAAGAGCACAAGGAGCACGAGAAGCGGGCCGAAGAGCAGGCGCCAGTCGCGCTTGAGCAGGCCGCCGCCGGTCAGCGGCTCCAGTTCCTCGAACACCCATTCCAGGCCGACTTCCAACCCGATGAAGGCGAAGGCGCCGATGGCGGGGCCGAAGACGGTCGCCATGCCGCCCATGATGACCATGACCATGATTTCGCCGGAGACGAACCAGTTCATGTAGACCGGGGTCAGGAACTCCTGGAGATTGACGAAGAGGGCGCCGGCCCAGCCGCAGACCACGCCCGCCAGGACGAAGGCGACGAGGCGGTAGCGATAGACCGGGAAGCCAATCGCCCGCATGCGCTGCTCGTTCGATTTCGCCCCCCGGATCACCATGCCGAACCGGGAATTGACCCAGAAGCGGATCAGGATCACCGCCAGGATCAGCGATACCAGGATGAAATAATACAGGACTGTCGGGTCCCGCATGTCGATGAGCGGGAAAACGCTTCGGTCGACATTGATGCCGTCGTCTCCGCCGAACGGCTCCAGGCTGATGCCCAGGAAGTAGATCATCTGGGTGAAGGCCAGGGTGATCATGATGAAGTAGAGGCCGGAGGTACGCAGGCAGATCGCTCCGACGACCAGGGCGAAGAGGGCCGAGCCCACGATCGCCGTCGCGAAATGCAGGAACCCGCTCTGCATCCAGGCGAGGTCGAAATCGTAGGCGTACTTCGACCAGACGCCGACCGCGTAGGCACCGAGGCCCAGATAGGCCGCATGACCGAAACTGACCATGCCGCCATAGCCGAGGATGAGATCCAGGCTCGCCGCCGCGATGGCGAAGATCATCATCCGCGCCACGAGGGTCAGCAGATATTGGTCGTTGAAGACCGATGCGAGGATAGGGATGACCGCGAGGATCGCCACGCCGAACACGATGACGACAAAGCGCAGGTCGGTGAGCTTGAACTCCACGCGGGGAGACAGGGAAGAAGCGCCGCCAGACATGTCCGATTACCCCGTTCGTGCCGGGAAGAGGCCTTCCGGCTTCCAGACCAGCACGACGGCCATGAGGATGTAGATGAGCATCGAGGCGAGGGCCGGACCCGCGGTCTGGGCGAAATCGTTGTCGATCACGCCCGCCAGGATGTCGCGGATGAAGACCCGCCCGCTGATTTCGATGAGGCCGATGATGATCGCCGCCACGAAGGCGCCGCGGATCGACCCGATGCCGCCGATCACAATCACGACGAAGGCAAGGATCAGCTTGCTTTCGCCGATGCCCGGCTCGACCGATTCGATCGGGCCGGCCATCGCCCCGGCGAGGCCGGCGAGCGCAGCGCCGAGCCCGAAAACGACGGTGAAGAGAACGCCGATGTTGACGCCCAGGGCGTTCGCCATGGGCCGGTTGGACGCGCCGGCGCGGATGCGCATGCCGAGCCGCGTCTTGGTGATCAGGAGGAACAGCCCGATGCCGACCAGGATACCGACCGCGATGATGATCAGGCGGTAGATCGGATAGGGCGCCCCGAACAGCGGGATGTTGCCGTTCAGCCAGTCCGGAACCGAATACTGCTGCGGGTCGGTGCCGAACAGCTTGATGGCCAGCTGGTTGAAGAAAAGGATCAGTCCGAAGGTGGCAAGCACCTGGTCCAGATGGTCCCGGGCATAGAGAGTCCGGAGGGCCACGACCTCGATCAGGATGCCGGTCAATAGGGAGGCCGGCAGGGCCAGGATCATGCCGAGGACGAAGCTGTCGGTGATCTGCGTCAATCCGGCGGCGTAGAAGGCGCCCATCATGAAGAGCGAGCCATGCGCCAGATTGACCATGTTCATGATGCCGAGGACCAGTGTCAGTCCAGCGGCGATCAGGAACAAGAACACGCCGAACTGCAGGCCGGTCAGCAAGGTGTGCAGATAAAGCGTAACCTGCGGGTCCATCTATCTCCCCACAAGGGACCGCGGATGCGCGATCCCCGTTTATGGGGCCGCAAGTGGCGGGACGGCCCCTGACTGAAATCAGCGCGGGGACATCCGTCCGGAGGCCGCCGCACCGTAGGCTGACGTCGACCGACTAGTAGCGCCGCGACTTGGGGCACTGCTGCCAGTAGCTGTCCTTGTGCTCCTTGAAGACGACACCGCGGGTGGCGATCTTCGGATTGCCGGAAGCGTCGAGGATGACCTCGCGCTTGTAGAAGTTCTGAATGGGCCCGCCATTGACGTTGTACTTGTACGGGCCGCGCACCGAATCGTACTGCACCCGGCGCATCGCCTGGGCGAGCTTCAGGTGGTCCTTGAACTGTCCGCCGGTCTTCTTCAGGGCCGCGGCGAGCAGGCGCGGCGCGTCATAGGCCTGGGCAGCATAATGAGCAGGGAGCGCCTTGTAGGCGGCGACATAGTCGCGCACGAACTTCTTGTTCGCCTCGTTCGGCAGGTCCACGCCCCAGTACATCGTATGGTAGCTGCCCACGGCCTGCTTGCCGATGACCGGAAGCGACACGCTGTCCACCGTGAAGACGGTGTAGAGCTTGACCTTGTCGGCAAGGCCGGAGGCCGCCCACTGCTTGATGAAGGCGATGCCCATCGGGCCCGGCGCGAAGATGAAGACCGCTTCCGGCTGTGCCGCGCGAATGCGCGTGATCTCGGCCTGATAGTCCTTGGCACCGAGCTTGAAGAGGATCTGTCCGGAGATCTTCCGCCCCGCCGCGCCCGGCTTGTAGGTGCGCTTGAAGCCGTTGATCATGTCCTTGCCGGCCTGGTAGTTCGGCGCCAGCAAGTAGACGCTCTTGATCCCCTCGTCCTTCATGAGCTGGCCGGACGCTTCGGAATTCTGGTCGTTGTTCCACGACGTCGAAACGAAATAGGGGCTGCACAGGCGGCCGAACATCGGGCCGGCGCCGGCATTGGTAATGAGGAGGATGGTCTTGGAGCGGACCGCCGGACGCTGCACGGCCATCAGGATGTTCGACCAGATGATGCCGGCGATGACGTCGACCTTTTCGCTCTTGATGAACTTGTCGACTTCCTGGCGGGCGACGGAAGGCTTGAACTGGTCATCGGACCAGTAGACGTCGGTCGGGACACCGCCCAGCTTGTCGCCATTCTTCTCCCACCCCTCGCTCTTCAGCCCGAGCCGGAAGCCGTTGACCGACTGCTTGCCCAGCGGGTGGTTCATGGTCATCAGGAACCCGATCTTCAGGTTCTGAGCGGATGCCGGTGCGGCTGCGACCGCAAGTCCCGCGGCGGCGATCGTCGTCGCCAATAGTCTCTTCACCATCGATGCCTCCTCCAATTTTTTTGCGACCGGCACCGAATACCCGGCACCACCCCCGAAGGGCGTCGCAAGACCGATTGACCTGTACGTCGTCCCTGGAACTCCTGTACCGGCCGCCACGATCTTTCCAACGGAAAGTGGCCGGACAACAGTATGGACGCGTTTTTATCCTGCCTCGGCGGCTTTGTCCGCACCTTGTTGATTGGCCGGTGCACCGCGCGTCGCTGGGAAGCAGCCCTCGGCGGCGCGAAAGGTCCGTCAGGCCGGTTTCTCGCGTGTGCGAGATGAAACATCGCCCGGCAGGTATCTGTCAAGCGATAGAAGGGACTGATATTTCACTGTGTTTCGCGCGAACCGGCGGAAAGACCGTGGCACAAAAGCTCGGTATGCGCGGCCGCCACCTGCTCGATTGGACCATGCTCGGGCCGGTGCCAGTCGAAGGTCGCATTACACAGCCCGAGGATCGAGAGCACCGTTTGCCGGGCCGCAAGGTCAGCGCGGAAGACGCCTTCGTCGATGCCGAGGCGGATCAAGTCTTCGAACAGGTCGTCGTAGGACCGGGCGGCTTCGCCGACCCGGCGGCGATGTTCCCCTGACAGGTGCTGACGCTCTTTCAGGAAGACCTTCACATAGTCGCGCCTGTCTTCCATCGGCCGAAGATGGCTGACCACGGCCTCGCTCAACTTGTCCAGTGCACCGCCCGGACCGTCGAGAATGGCGCGCAGGCGGGCGACGAAGCCTTCGACCCCGATGCGGCATACCTCGAACAGCGCATCGGCCTTCGATGGGAAATAATAGTAGAGGCTGGCCTGGCGAATGCCCAAGCGGTCCGCGATGTCCTTGGTGCTCGCGCCGTGGTAGCCCTTCGCGGCGAACACCGCGGCGGCGGCGTCCAGGGTCTCGGCGTAACGGCGTTGCTGGCGGGGCGTGTTGGGATCGGCCACGAGGATATCAGTCGTCATGGCGGCAACTATAGCGGGCGGTATCCCCGCCTGCCAGTCTGCCGGCCCACTTTTTTGATAGGCCGATAGTCGACCTGCCCAACGCCTCGCCCAACGGCTCTCTCACCCGGAATTCCCCTCCCGATACGTGGCCGTCCCACCGCAGTCCCGCGACGGTCCCATAATCGACCCCTATCGCATTTCGCCGGCCAATGCCAGATGATTTCTATAGTTCTATTGGTCATCCTCGGCAAAAGTTGTAAACAGGGACGGGTGACAAGTACGGGCGAACCGGGAAAAATCCGGGTCCGAAAGCTGTGTCGGCGGGCTCCGGGTTGAAGACGGCCTGGGGCGCGACCGAATCAACGACGGCGCGGCAGAGGGAGGGAAGGTATGGCGACGGAGCGCGCGGCGGCGACGCGACGCGATTGGCTGGCGGTATTGGACAAGTACCGCCGCGATTTCGACGAGCCGGGGTCGGCGGAATACTGGTGCCCGTCGCTCGAAACCTGTTCACGAGACGAGCTTCGCGCGATCCAGGACGAGAAGCTCGCCGCCCTCGCGCCCTTCCTCTACGAGAATTCCGACTTCTATCGCCGCCGTTTCGACAGGCTGGGCATGGTCCCGGAAGACGTCGCGAACGTCGACGACCTCGCCAACTGGCCTGTCATCGACAAGGTGGAGATGGCGGAAGATCTGGCTGCCAACCCGCCGTGGGGTACCTACACGACCCATGACGACGAGATCTGGAACCAGCGCGGCTGGACACTCTTTCCGACATCGGGCTCGACCGGCACGCCCCGGGTCTTCCGCTATTCGAAGCTCGACCTCAAGCAGTGGCAGTGGGCCAACGCGCGGGCCCTCTGGTCGCTCGGCGCCCGGCGGGGGGAGAAGGTCTTCCTCGTCGTCGGCTTCGGCCCCCATGTCTGGGGCTGGGGCGTGCTCCACGCGCTCGCCCATATGGGGGTGCCCTGCATCCCCGGCGGCGGGCTGACGGCGGAGGCGCGCTGCCAGTTCATCCTGCGCTACAAGCCGACGATCCTCGCGACCCTGCCGTCGCAGCTCCTCCGCCTCGGCCGCGTGATGCAGGAGATGGGCCACGACCCGCGCGAGACCTCGATCACGCGCCTTTTCACGGGCGGGGAGCCGGCGGCGGGCATCGGGTCGACCCGGAAACGCATCGAGGAGATGTGGGGCGCGGAGATGACCGAGTTCTACGGCTGTACGGAGGCGGCGCCCCATTCCGGCGGCTTCACCTGCTCCGCGGCCAACGCGCGGCCGGACGGCCAGTGGCAGACCCACCTCGCCGAGGACTACCAGGTGTGGGAGCTGATCGACCCGGACA
>CAYGKX010000046.1:0-15605 GCA_964350225.1 uncultured Rhodospirillaceae bacterium
CGGCGCGCGGCAGGTCCGCTGGACGACATAGAGCGACGTCGCGAAGAGGGCGTTGCCGCCGAAGGCGAAGATCGCGGCGGAGGTGTGCAGCGGGCGCAGCCGCCCGAAAGTCGTCCATTCGAGGTCGAGGTTCAGCAGCGGAAAGGCGAGCTGAAGCGCGATGAAGAGACCGGCGAGAAACGCCGCGACGCCCCAGAAGATGGTGGCGATCGTGAATTTGCGGATGACGTCTTCGTTATACGCGACGGTGTCGCGCACGGGTGACGCTGCATCCATGGTGGCCGTAGCGGTCGACATGCGCCGATCTCCCCTTATTCTCGACGGCGGCGGGTGATGCCTGCCGCACGTATTCGGCTGTCGCCGGATATGGCGGGAGGGCATCGTCGCCGCATTGACCTGCATCAAGGCTAAGTCGCCGCGTCGACTCTAATCAAGGTGCGCGTTGGGCATGTCCCCAACGGAGGGGCTTGTGCGACAATTTTGCTGGTGCCAGCATATTTGTCGCGCTAGGTGCAAAGAGAAACAGAGCCTGTAACCAGGTAAATGATGCCGGATGGGGCGGAACATGGCCGCTAAGGGGACGATGAGCGCCGGTTCGGGCGCGGGAAAGCCGGAAGTAGCCGTCTTTCATGGCGATTCGCCGAAGGTTCGCAAGATCGGCGGGGACAGGCCGTGGGTCTGGCTCGGGCGCGGCTGGAACGACATGCGCCAGGTGCCGAAGGTCAGTTTCGCCTGGGGCCTGGGCTTCGTGGTGCTGGGACTGGTGGTCTTCGCGCTGCTCTACTTCTTCCAGATGTACTACCTGATCCTGCCGTTCGCGGCCGGCTTCATGCTGGTCGCGCCGGTCATGGTCGTCGGGCTCTACGAGGTGAGCCATCGGCTGGAAGACGGGCTGCCGGTCACGATGATGACACCCTTCGAGGCGTGGGGGCGAAATCTCGGCCAGATCGGATTCGTCGGCTTCGTCCTGGGGCTGTTCTTCCTCGCCTGGATGCGCCTCGCGACGCTGCTGTTCGCCGTTTTCTTTGGCGCAAGCCCGCCAAATATGGCCGGCTTCATGCAGCAGGTCGTCTTCTCGATGGACAATATCTGGTTCCTGGTCTGCGGTACCGTCGTCGGCGCGATCCTGTCCGTGATCGTCTTCGCGATCGCCGCGATTTCGGTGCCGATGCTGCTCGACCGGCATACCAACGTCTTCGTCGCCATGGCGACCAGCGCCGTCGCGGTGCGGGAGAACCCGTTCCCGATGCTGGTATGGGGCATCCTGATCGTGCTGTTCGTCGCGGTCGGCATGGCGCTCGCCTTTGTCGGGCTGATCATCACCTTGCCGCTGATCGCGCATGCGACGTGGCATGCCTATCGAGATATCGTCGTGCCCGTCGGCGCCGAAACCCGCGTCGCCGCCGGCGGGGCGTCACAGGAGTAATGTGAGAATGAGCGATTTCGGAAACTGGATCCTGATGCTGATCTCCGCCGTGATCGGCGTTCTGGGGCTGATCCTCGCAAGCCGCGCGGCGGACACAGGTATGTATGTCGCGGGCTTGCTGTTCTTCGTCTTCGGGGTCGTCTTCTGCTTCTCGCAGATGAACGCGCTTCTCGCCGCGGGTCAGGACGAAGACTGACGCGGCGGCGATTTGCGGCGCCTCAGGCCGCGGGGTCCAGCCAGGCTGTCCGCCGGGCTCACCCTGAATTTCCCCCAGCACAATCCGGTTCCTGCCCGGCGAGACCGGCTGCCGATGCGCCGGTCCGTTGCCATGTGCACCGAGCGTCAACACCAAAATCTTTAAGTAATAATTTCTTCTCTTCAATTTAAATTTTTTCCGATCGCTGGTTTCTCAAATAAAGCGATTAACTTTTCAGAAGTTTGCGATTCGTTACCCTGCGCCTCGCGGGATTCTACAGAATTCCGCCACTCCAATAATCTCCGTAGAGAGGGAACAGGTGCCATGGCAAAACGCGGGAACGATTACGGCGACACGACCAACCTTGCCTATTTCACGGTCGAACTGGACAACACGCATCCAGTGCCGGTCTCCTGGAATTCGGACGATCCGTCGACCGGCTACGCGCGTGTGCTGATCGATCTCGAGACCAAGGAAATCCTCAAGATGGAGATGGTCGTCGACGGGATGTACGCAACCGGCGATCCGGACACGCAGAACCTCCTTCAGCAGAATTTCACGACCGTCCAGCCGTTTCATTTCCACAACGTGCCCCAAGGCGGAGACAAGTTCTTCGTTCAGCAGCTGTTCGATACCGACCCCGGGACGGGGGAGATGACGACAGCGACCCTGGAGAACACGGACACGGGTTTCAGGTTCGCGATCGACGAGGCCTATGAACTTCGGCCGCCGTTCAACGACGCGAACCGCGCCGAGTTCGTCGTGCCCGAGATCCTCGACGGGAATGGCTATATCGGCATCCATACCGAATTGTTCCCGGTCGGCGCGACCGCGCTTGCCGGGGAGATCAACGTCTTCGGCCACGGATCCCTCGACGGCAAGATCAAGTGGTTCGACGACGGCCGCGACGTCGGCATCGGCAGCAAGAAGAACGACCTGCTGTCCATGGGCGGCGGCGACGACTTCGCCAACGGGAAGGCGGGCGACGACGTTATCGACGGCGGTGCCGGCAACGACCGCCTGTTCGGCAAGCGCGGCGACGACGAGCTCTGGGGCGGTGACGACGACGACCTGCTTGTCGGCGGCCGGGGCGACGACAACCTGTTCGGAAACCGGGGCGAGGACGACCTGCGGGGCTGTGCCGGGGACGACGAACTCGACGGCGGTTTCGGCGCCGATATTCTAAATGGCGGGCTCGGAGACGATCTCCTGACGGGGGGCGCGGATGCGGATATCTTTCGCTTCGATCTGTTCTCGGGATCCGACACCATCACCGATTACGACGCGGACGAGGATGTGCTGCTGTTCGCCGGACCCCAACGCGTCCTGAACGCCCAGTTGGCCGACGTCGACGGTGTCGGCGGCGCCAACGACACCGTCCTCACCCTGATCGGCGGCGACGTGTCCGTCCTGAATGTGGACCTTACGGCCGATTACTCCCTGGCGTAGTCCGTTGTCGCCGACGCGGTCTGCCGCGCCACGCGTGAGCCGGTCCCCTGACCGCTCGAGGTGAGGGGACCGGTGCCGTGCCTGGACCAAGGCGAATGCCGCTGGCGCATCCCGCCCCTTCGCCCCGCGATGTTGCGCTGCAGCGACGCGGCCGCCAGAGTGGCGGGATGACGGACGAAATCGAAGTTCTCTGCATCTCCCGGACGACGGCGGAAGAAAGATCGCGGGTCGCGGCGATTGATCCCCGGATCCGGGTGACCGACGCCGGCGGCTGGTTCAACGACGAGGTTCGCGAAACCTGGCCCAAGGCGACCGCCGACCGTTTCATGCGTCCCGGCGCAACCGGGCAGGGGACACGGGCGGAGCGCGATGCCCTTCTTGCCAGTGCCGACGTCATCCTGATCGGCTTCCCCTTTCCGCTCGACCTGCGCGCACGCGCCAGGAAGGTGCGATGGGTGCACCAGCGGCCGGCCGGGGCGAGCAACCTCTTGCCGGGGGACATCTGGGGCAGCGACATTACGGTGACGACGTCGCGCGGGGCGGCTGCGCCACTGCCCATCGCCGAATATGTCGTCGGCAGTTTCCTGCATTTCGCACGCGGCTTTCATCGTGCGGAGCTCGACCGCAAGGCCCATGCGTTCGACAAGGCGGCCTACGCACCGATTCACATGGCGGGCAAGACCGCTTGCGTCATTGGGGCCGGCGGCATCGGCCGCGAGGTCGGTCGGCTCGCCGCCGCTCTCGGCATGACGGTGGTCGGAACGCGCCGAGATACGGCCGCGCCGATGCCGGAGGGTTTCACGGAGATATATCCGCCGGAGGCCCTGATGGATCTCCTGCCCCGGTCCGACTTCGTCGTCGTCTGCTGCCAATGGACGCCGGAGACGGAGGGCCTGATCGGGACCTCAGCGCTCGCCGCGATGAAGGCCGACACGGTTCTCGTCAATGTCGCGCGCGGCGAGATCGTCGACGAGGCGGCCCTTGTCGCGGCACTCGAGGCCGGCCGGCTGCGCGGTGTCGCCCTCGACGTCTATGTCGGGGAGTTCGAAGGTCCGCCCGACCGTCGGCTTTGGGACCACCCGAAGGTCCTGATCACGCCTCATGTCTCCAACGGGTCCGACGTCGGCGGGGTCAATATGTCGATGGACGTCTTCTGTCGTAATCTGGAGGCCTTCGTCGCCGGCCGGCCGTTGGAGAACGTGATCGACTGGGCCAGAGGGTACTGACCCATTCAATTGTTGCAATATAATGCATAAAAAAATGTTTTTGCGCGATTGATCTATATCAATATGCATTATAAGGCATATTGATAGTCTCCTTCTGAAGCTGTCGCGCGACCGCGCATTGGGCGCGGACCGGCGCCGCGCCGGCCGGGAGGAAACAATGTCCATCAATTATGCCGAGAAGATCCCCAACAATGTCGATCTGAGCGAGGACCGGCAGCTGCAGCGGGCGCTTGAGCGCTGGCAGCCGGCCTACCTCGACTGGTGGAGCGAGATGGGTCCGGAGGGCTACCAGACCCAGGACGTCTACCTGCGCACCGCCGTGAGCGTCGATCCGAAGGGCTGGGCCCAGTTCGGCCACGTCAAGATGCCCGACTATCGATGGGGCATCTTCCTGACCCCGCCGGAGGCGGAGCGGAAGGTCAATTTCGGCGACCATAAGGGCGAGGATGCCTGGCAGGAGGTTCCCGGCGAGTACCGCTCGACCCTGCGCCGCATCATCGTCACGCAGGGCGACACTGAACCCGCGTCAGTCGAACAGCAGCGCCATCTGGGCGCGACCTGCCCGTCGCAATACGACATGCGGAACCTCTTCCAAGTGAATGTGGAGGAGGGCCGGCACCTCTGGGCCATGGTCTATCTCCTGCACAAGTATTTCGGCCGCGACGGCCGCGAGGAGGCGGAGGCCCTGCTGGAACGCCGCTCCGGCGACGAGAATTCGCCCCGTATCCTGGGCGCCTTCAACGAGAAGACGCCGGACTGGCTGTCCTTCTTCTTCTTCACCTTCCTGACCGACCGGGACGGCAAGTACCAGCTGGCCGCCCTCGCCGAATCCGGCTTCGACCCGCTGTCGCGGACGTGCAAGTTCATGCTGACGGAGGAGGCGCATCACCTGTTCGTCGGGGAGACCGGCATCGGCCGCATCCTGCAGCGGACCGCCGAGGTCGCGAAGGACCTGAGGAGCGAGGATCCGGAGAAGCTGCGCGGCGCGGGGGTGATCGATTTCGACACGATCCAGAAGTACCTGAACTTCCACTTCTCGGTGACGCTCGATCTCTACGGCAGCGAGCTGTCCACGAACGCGGCCAACTTCTACACGATGGGCCTGAAGGGGCGGTTCGAGGAGACCAAGATCGACGACAATCACCAGCTCAAGGACGACAGTTACGCCATTCCGGTCCAGACCAACGGGTCGATCGGCATGGAGGACGTCTCGGCCCTGAATTCCCTGAACGAACGGCTGCGCGACGACTACATCGTCGACTGTCAGAAAGGTGTCGATCGCTGGAACAAGCTTCTGGAGCGGGCCGGCGTCGAGCGCCGGATGACCCTGCCGCACAAGTGCTTCCACCGGCGGGTCGGCCGCTTCGACTACGAGGCGGTGGACGCGGTCAATGTCGACCCGGAGGGCAAGGTCATCTCCGAGGCCGACTGGACGCACCGTCACACGGACTGGCTGCCGACGACCGAGGACCATGAATATGTCGCCTCGCTGATGAAGCCCGTCAACGAGCCCGGCAAGATGGCCAACTGGATCGCGGCCCCGCGGACCGGCATCAACAACCAGCCGCAGGACTTCGAATACATCCGTTTCGACTAGTCACCTCCTGGGCGGGGCGCCACCGCTCCCTCGCGCGCCCCGCCGCTTTTTTCAACCCGACATGCGCCGACAGTGGGGGAAACCGCCATGGACGGAAGTGCCGTTTCGAACGAGCTGAGCCGTCAGCACCTGATCGACCCGGAGATCTGCATTCGCTGCAACACCTGCGAGGAGATGTGCCCGGAAGATGCGATCACCCATAACGACCTGAACTACGTCATCGACTTCGACAAATGCACGATGCGGGGCGACTGCCTGCCGCCCTGTCCGACCGGGGCGATCGACAGCTACCGGAAAGTCACCCGGCCCTGGAGCGTCGAGGAGCAACTGGAGTGGGAGAGCCTCCCGCCGGACGCGGAGCCGGTGATCGAGACCGGCGGCCCGATTCCCATCGAGGTCGAACGCATCCAGGCCGAGGCGACGAAGAGTGTCGGGGGCAAGGAGATCCCGCCCTGGTCGGCCGCGCACCCCTATGTCAGCATCTACACCCTCGACAATCCGGCTATAGCGACGGTGGCCGGCAACATGCGGCTGACCGAGGCGGGGGCATCGAGCGACATCCACCATATCGTCCTCGATTTCGGCAGCACCGCCTTTCCGGTGCTGGAGGGGCAGTCGATCGGCATCCTGCCGCCGGGCACGGACGCGAATGGCAACCCGCACCATGTGCGCCTTTATTCGATCGCCAGTCCCCGGGAAGGCGAGCGTGCGGGCTACAACAATGTCGCGCTGACGGTGAAACGGGTGGTCGAGGATAACGACGGCAATCCGGTGCATGGCGTGGCATCGAACTACCTTTGCGATCTCCAGAAGGGCGATGAGGTTCAGGTGACCGGCCCGTATGGCACGACCTTCCTGATGCCGAACAACCCCGGCGCCAATATCATCATGATCTGCACCGGGACCGGCTCCGCCCCGATGCGGGCGATGACGGAGCGCCGGCGCCGCAAGTGGGTGCGGAGCGGCACTGGCGGACAATATGGCGGAAAGCTCATGCTGCTTTTCGGCGCCCGGACGCCCGGCGAATTGCCCTATTTCGGTCCGCTCCAGAAGCTGCCGACGGACTTCATCGACGTCCAGCTCGCCTTCTCCCGCGTGCCGGGCGAAGGGAAGGAATATGTCCAAGACCGGCTGCGCACGTGCGGCGACCAGGTGTCAAATCTGCTCAAGGACGACAACACCTTCGTCTACCTGTGTGGTCACAAACGCATGGAAGACGGGGTCGACGCAGCCCTTGACGAGGTCTGCCGGCAGCATGGCCTCGACTGGGCCGACCTGAAGCCTCGCCTCGTCGCCGGCGGACGCTATCATGTCGAGACTTACTATTGAGGCACGGCCGGGCGTGTGGCCTTCGCCCGCCGCCGCCCCACCCGTTTCCCAAACAATTTGCACGTCCCCTGATCCGATTTCGGCGACGCTCCGTACACTCTCCCAACAGCGCTGTTGGACATAGACCCCAACGCCCGGCAACCCCCGGGCACCCCCGTGAGGAGAGTGTATCAAATGAAGATCCGTCACCTTCTGTCCGCCGCAGCGATTGCCGGTCTGACTGCGACCGCCGCCACCCCTGCCGCCTACGCAGCCGAGGCTTCGAGAACGGTCGGCGGTGCGCCGATGTATGCCTCGAAGAACATCATCGAAAACGCGGTCAACTCGAAGGACCACACCACACTGGTTGCCGCCGTGAAGGCTGCGGGCCTCGTGGAAACCCTCTCCGGCAAGGGGCCGTTCACGGTCTTCGCGCCGACCAACGCCGCTTTTGCGAAGCTGCCGGATGGCACCGTCGAAATGCTGCTGAAGCCGGAGAACAAGGCGAAGCTGACCAAGATCCTGACCTATCACGTCGTCGCCACCAACGCGCTTAGCGGCGCGATCAAGAAGATGATCGCGGACGACGGCGGCAAGCATGCCGTGAAGACGGTCAGCGGCGACACGTTCATCGTGTCGATGAAGGACGGCGTACTGCAGATCACCGACGAGAACGGCCGTACCGCCTATGTCACCGTAGCCGATGTTCGCCAGTCGAACGGCGTCATCCACGTGATCGATACGGTGCTCCTGCCCAAGTAAATTGCGTTCCTCCCGACTTTCACGCGCCCTGCGGCCCTCTCCGCAGGGCGTTTTCTTTTCCTGCCCTGTCCTGGCGCTTCGCGGCCCTGTGCCGGGCACTAACGTTTCCCGTTCGAGACTTTCGTCAATTGCTGTCTGGCGATACGAGGGGGAACCAAATGTCGTCTGAAACAACCAGACGGCGCTTTCTGGGGGCGGGGACAGTGATCGCGACAGGGCGCGCCGGCGGCGCCTTCACACGGGAGAGCCTGGCCGCCGATCCCAAGGAAAAGCCTGCCGACCTGTTCGTCAAACGGGCGGACAAGCGTCTTTTGCATTCCAGGTCTATCGCTTTGGAGCGGGGCCGCTCCACAAGGGATGGTCGCCGACCGAAAGCCGCTGGAACTGGCTCATGACGGTACCGGGAAAGGCGCGCGAACTGGGGCAGGCGCTTCGGTTCTCTCTCTTCCAATCGCCTGCTTTGATCTAGCGCAAAGCGCACGTGCCGCCGCCGAAGCATTCTGCACCCATTCCTGCAGATGATTTTCGACGGAGCGACAAGATGGCCGACAAGGAACCGGAAAAGGCGGGCGGCGAGGACAAGTCCGTCGGTGCCCGTACGCCCTTCGAAACCCTCCGCACCGAGATCGACCGCGTCTTCGACGACGTGACCCGGAGCTGGCCGCCGCTCGGTAATATCTGGTCGTCCGGCCGGCGCGCCGTCTCCGCGCTTCGCAGTGTCGATATCGTGCCGCATGTCGACAGCAGCGAGGACGACAGGGCCTACGAGATCGCGATCGAACTGCCCGGCGTCGACGAGAAGGACGTGACCTTGTCGATCGACAGCGGCACGCTCACCGTGCGCGGCGAAAAGAAGTCCGAGCGCGAAGAGAAGAAGAAGGAATTCCACCTCACCGAACGCAGCTACGGCATGTTCGAGCGTAGTTTCGGCATCCCCGACAATGTCGATGAAGCGGCGATTACCGCCGACTTCGACAAAGGCGTGCTGACGGTGACCTTGCCGAAATCCGCAACGGCGAAGCCGAGCGAACGGCGCATTCCCATCGGCGGCGGCAAGAAGGGCGCGAAAAAACAGGTTTGACGAGGTTCGGCGCCCGGCGGCGATCGCCTTATGGCGATGCCGCCGGCACTGGGCCGCCGGGCGACACTCGCCTGGCGGCCTCTTTTTTTTCCGAAACTAAAGTAGGTGCCGGCTAGCGGTGGGCAAGGGTGGAGCCGACCTCCGCCACGTCGTCGATACCCGCGAGATCCATCAGCATCTCGGTATCGACGATTTCGATCCGGTGTGGCGTATCGAAGGCGACAACGCCCCGTTTTTTCAGGGCACTGAAACTGCGGCTGACCGTTTCGATCGTCAGTCCCAGATAGTCGGCGATGTCCGTCCGGGTCATGGGCAGTTCGATGGCATTCGCGTCCATCTCGACCGCCATATCGATTTTCAGTTCCGTGCGGCGCAACAGGAGCCAAAGGAAGGTGGCGACCTTTTCCTCGGCGGTCTTGCGGCCGAGCAGGAGCATCTGGTCCTGAGCGGAGGCGAGCTCGTTCGAGGCGATGCTCAAGAGCCGCCGCTCCATGCGCGGAAACTCCTCGAGCAGGCGTTCCAGCGGTTCGCGGGGAAACCGACACAGGGTCGAGTGCGCCACCGCTTCCGCGCTGTAGGCGTAACTGTCGCGCAGGGCGAGCCCGAGAAAGTCGGAGCGATAGAGAAAGCCGGTGATCTGCCGCCGCCCGTCGACCATCATCTTGTACAGCTTCACGCAGCCATCGGTGATGATGAACAGGTTGTCCGCCGCATCACCCTCGATGAACAGGGTTTCGCCGGGATCCAGCACCTGTTGAGTCACGATGGCATTGAGGCGCTGAACGTCGTTCGCGTCCAAGGCACCGCAGACACTGATATCGCGGATGGCGCAGGCGGCGCAGGGATTGCTCTGTGCACGGCCGGGCTGCGCGGCGGGAAGCAGCGGCTTCAGTTTGGGTGGCGCGTCGTCGCTCCCGTCCTGCATATCTTTCGCAGCATACAAAAAGTGGTTCAGCGTAGGGTCGTTATATCAGGGCGCCAGGTACTTGTCCTGTTTCGTTGACGTAGATCAAGGAGCGTCCGGGGCAACTGCGTCATCGTTTCGCAGTGAACTCGATCAACAGTCGCCACCGGGAGTCGAAATGATGCCAGTCGCGTTTCGGACACGGCGTCTGGCGGGGGAGCAGCTGTCGAAGGCCTACACCCTGGTGCAGATTGCCTGCGGTGATCGGGACGCCGAAACCTGGTACCGCTTCGCGATGGCGTATAGCGAGCAGCAGCCCGACAATTGCGATCCGTGCGGCGTTGTCGGGGTGGAGGATACGCGCGGCTATATCCTCGGTCTTTTCTGCTTCCGTGTGATGCGCGAAACACCGTTCGGCGCGCTATTCGAATGCGATCACTTCGTTGTACCCGACCTGGTTCGAAGCATCCGACCGTTTGCGGTCTTGACGCAGGCGGCCGAAGCCCTTGCCCGGGAACACAATTGTGGGCGCCTTCGCCTCGCGCTTCCGGAGGCCGATCGCCTTGCCGTTCGTCCGGCGGGTCAATCGGCGGATCGGCCAGCGGCTCGTCCCGCCGACCGGTTCCGGGACGCGCTCTACGAGGCCGGCTTCACCTTGGATAGCATCCGGTTTGAAAAGCGGATCGATGGTCCCGGGTCCATACCGCTTGCGCGAATTTCCTGATGACGCGCCAGTATTCGTCGCCATATTCCGTATGTGGCATGGTGGCGTGTCGAAGCAGCGCCCGGCCCCCTGACATCGGGGCCATCAACGAGAATGCGTCCGGAGGAGGAGCATCATGAGTTTCAAGCAGATCCTGGTCCATGTCGACGCCCGGAAGGCGGCAGCCGAACGTCTTGCCTATGCCGTCGGCCTGGCGAACAAGTGCGGTTCGGCGCTTGAAGGCGTCTTCGCCCGGACGCCGCCGGCCCTTCCCGCCGCGCTCGATGGTGTGGTGACGCCGCAGCTCATGGAAGCCCAACGAGAGGCGACGGCGCGCAACGAGGAGGAGGCACAGAAGCTCTATGACGCCGCCGCTGCCTCGCTGACCGGCGAAAGCGGATGGCAGGTCATGGACGGCTATGCCGCGAACATCCTGTCCGGCCGCGCCAAGACGGCGGATCTCGTTATCGTGGGTCAGACGGACCCGGAGGACGCCGATGCCGCGACCGACTACGACCTGCCCGCCGAGATCGTCATGGGTTCCGGGCGGCCGGTCCTGATCGTGCCATATGTCGGCACTTACAAGCCGGAGGTGGCGCATGCCCTGATCGCCTGGAACGGCACCAACTAGGCGGCGCGCGCGCTGGGCGACGCGATTCCCCTGCTGCAGGGCGCGGGCAAGGTGACGCTCCTTGTCATCAACCCGTCAGACCTGCGCGGCCCGACCCTCGCGTCGGCAGAGGCTGCGGCCGCTTATCTGGCGCGTCATGGCGTGACGGCCGACGTCCATGACAGTGTGGCTCATGACATGGGTGCGGGCGAACTCCTGCTGTCACGGGCCTCGGACTTCGGTGCCGATCTGCTGATCATGGGCGCCTATGGCCGTCCTCGCCTGCGCGAGCTGATCCTGGGCGGCGCGACGCACGACATCCTCCGCCATATGACCCTGCCGGTCTTCATGTCCCACTGACGCCACGCCGCCGGGCCCGTCCGGTCCGCTACCGGATCGGGCGCGGCGGATTTGCCCGCGCGTCCACGGCGATGCCGCTGTAGATCGGCTTCACCGTCGGGCGCGCGAGACCGTGGGCGCCCCGGTCCTCGTGCGAGACGAGGAAGGTGGCGCCGTCGATCCGCTTGTGCGCGGGGGAAGGCAGGGTCTTTCGGGCGTCGTCCTCGACCGCCCCGAAATGCAGGTGCTGCTGGCCCCCGGCAAGCATGAAGAGGTGATCTTCCTTGCCATGGGGCGCGGCCGGGGTGCCCGGAACGTCGTGCACCTGATACAGGCCGTGGTCCTGGTGGATCGCGACGATCCAGGCCAGCTTGTCGTTGTCGTCCCGCAGCATCGCGTAGTGGGTCGGGAAGGCATAGCTTCGCTGCGGCCAGGCGAGAATGCCGACCACGCCGCCCATGACGGACGCGGTGGCCGCCGCGGATCCCAGGCTGAACCAGAAACTGCGCCGGGAAATCTTCGCCGGTTGCCGGTTTCGCCGGGTCTTGTGGCCCAGTTCGTCGGCGATGGCGTCCCACAGCGCCGGGGAGGGCGCCTTTTCCGGTACGTCGTCAGCGAGCCTACCCAGCCGCCGTTCCCAGTTTTCGACCATCGAGCGGACCGCCGGGTCCGTCTCGATCCATCGCTCGAACCGCGCGCGGGCGGGGCCGGCGAGCGTGCCAAGCACATACTCGCCCGCCAGCGCGTCGAGCGTTTCGGGGTCAGGCCGTCGCATCGTCGAGACACAGTTTGAGCTGGGCAAGGCCCCGCCGTATCCACGTCTTGACGGTGGCGAGCGGATTGCCGGTCGCTTCGGCCAGTTCGCTGTGGGTATAGCCGTAGAGATAGGGCTTCCGGACCACCTCCCGCTGCTTGTCCATCAATTCGTTCAGGCAGTCGTGAAGCGCCTGTTTCTCTGCCGGGTCGACGTCCTCCGGGCCGTCGTCCCTGTCCTCCACCATCACATCCAGAGTCTCTTCTTCGACCGGTTGGAGCCGGCTCATGCTATGGCGAAGGGTCAGTGCGCGATTGCGCACTATGCTGATGAGCCAAGTCATCGCAGCACCCTTTCTCTGATCGAACCTCTCCGCGTTCCGCCATACGCGGACATACCCCTCCTGAAGGGCGTCCTCGGCCTGACCGCGGTTACCTAAGATACCTAGGCAAACGCCGAACAGTTTCGCGGAGGTTCGTTCATAGAGGCGGGCGAAGGCCGCCTGGTCTCCCTCGGCGACCCGTCCGATCAGAAACTCGACGGTTTCGGCTGTCGTTCTACTCGGCAATTCGTCCCCCGGGGTCCCACCAACAGGCCGAACGTCGGCTGCTCCCGCCTCTTATCGTTCCGGTCATGATACGTCATTCGACCACGCGAAGTAGTCTCATCTGACATCTAAACTTCCGTTAACCAGCTTGTCACTTCCGCGATCGGGTGGCGGGGTCATGCCCTGCCGAAATGGATTGCCTTGAGATGATCTGCCAGCCGCAGGGTGAGCGCGAGCAGATTGCAGGTGACCATGTTCGCGCCGCTGGATGGCATGACGGCCGCGCCCGCGACGAACAGGTTCTCGAAGCCATGTATCCGCCCCTCGGCATCGACAACGCCCATTTTCGGATCCGCGTGCATTCGAGCACCCCCAATGAAATGGCTGGCGTGGGCGAGATGCGGCGGCCACTCCGCATCGCGGCCCGGAAGGGTCCAGACGACGCGCCCCAGACCCGACCGGCGAAACTGGTGAGCCAGGTTCTTCAGGGCCACCTCGATGGTCCAGGTTTCCGGGCGTGCGACCCGCCAGTTTATCCGCAGACGGGGCAGGCCCAGCGCATCCGTTTCGGTGCCCAGGGTCAAGGCCCGGTCGCGGATCGGCGCCTGTTCCATGAAATGGCGTATGGCATACAGGCGGGGTCCGAGGTGCCGGCCGACCAGGCGACCGAAGGGTCCCGCGCGGCCGCCGGCGAGACGACGCCGAAGGCGTCTGCCGAAGGCCAGAACCTCGGGCGTGAGGTTGAGGGGCCTGCGTGAAAGGGTAACCAGAAAGGCGACATGGTTCAGTGTTCGGGCCGAGCGCTGGAACTCCGGCGCCATCTGCAGGGCGGCGTGCAGGACGGGAGCCGTCAATCTGTCGACCGGCGCCTCCGGCTCGAGCGTATAGAGACGAAGGTCCTGCCGGCGCTGGGTGGGGACGAGGATGCCCCAGGGCATGTTGATATGCGCCATGAAGTATGCCCCAAGGGCGCCGTGTCCGGCGTGCAGGCCCGGGAGGCCGGGCTCGGGCAGGCCGCGCTGCATGGCGAGGAGGAGCCGCACCGTCTCAATGCCGGCGGCCAGCACGAAGACCTTGGCCCGGACGTGCACCTTCTTTCGATCGGGTGTCAGCGCTGTCGCCTGACCGACGCGGTGGTTCGCGATCGGGCTTGCCATGCCAACGACGGTCAGGTTCGTCGCCAGCACCAGATTGCCGGTCTCCGTCGCGAAGATGTCCCGGTGGGTTGGGCCGAAGCGAAGCGGCCATCTCCACACGGGCTTCGTCACGAGACGGTCCGGGTCGAAAGGAAGCCGGCGGCGGGCAAATTCAGGATCGGTCGCGGCCAGTCTGTCGGCGTCGAACTCCTTCCCTCCCAGGCCGAGCAGCCGGGCGGCGCGGGGGTAATAGCCCGCAATCTCCGAATGGGGGAAAGGCCATTCCGCGTCCGGTAGGTGCTCGCGGAGCTCGAAGTCGATGGGGTCGAACCACATGGAATTTCCGCCCCAGCGGACCGTTGCCCCGCCCAGGCCGCGGCGGCGGCTGGTCAGGTCGACCGGATGGGCACCGACATTCTCTGCAACATTCAGGGGGTGGGGCCGGTCTTCCGCGGCCAGGCCGCCACTCTCCAGGACCAGGACGCGCACCGGTTCCCCGGCAAATTCCCGTGCCAACGCGATACCGGCTGGGCCGGCGCCAACGATACAGAGGTCCGTTTCCAGGACTTCGCCATTGGGCAAGGTTCGTCCATCGACAATCATGATTTCTCGAACGTCTATACGATTGGCCGGATCGGTCGCGAGAGGCCGATCGACGGCCATTGGGGAGCATGCACGAAGTTTGAAAAATTAACGCGATATTTCAAAAGTATTTCTACAGTGGGCTTTTCGAAAACGCCTTCTATCGTTGTCATGACATTCCGTCCACCCGCTCCGCGTTCGCCGGATCACATCGTCTTCGTTCTTGGGATCGCCCGCTCCGGAACGTCCGCCGTATCCGGTGTGCTTGCACGTCTTGGGGTCGATTTCGGCGATGGGCTCAAACCGCCCGATCCCCGTAACCCGAAGGGATTTTATGAGGATTTCGAGACCTCGCGCCATGCGCAGCGGCTCCTCGCTACATTCGGCCGGACCTGGTCCGATGCCCGGCCGCTGCCGGCCGGCTGGCTGAACAGCCGCGCTGCGGAGATAGCCCGGCGAAGAATCGGCCATCGCCTCCGCGCGGGGTTCGGAGAGCGTCCGGTGATCGGCCTCAAGGATCCGCGAATCGTCCGACTGTTGCCGCTTTTTCTTCGCGTGGCCGCCGACCTGGCACGCGAGCCCGCTCTTGTGATCGTCCGGCGACCGAGGGCGGAGGTCGTGGCGTCGATCGGCCGGTCCGGCTTCTTTCACGGCACGTTCAGCGCGGCCGCAGCCCATCGGCTGTGCGACGCCTATGACAGGGACCTGGAGGCCTACACGGCCGGCCGGCACGCTGTCACGGTGCGGTATCGAGATCTCTTCGAGGACCTGGGCGGCACCGTCGGCCGTCTTGCCGCTTCCTTCGATTTCCCTGTCCGGTCCTATGCGTCGGCCGCAGCGGAGCTGGAGGCCTTCGTCGATCCGGCGCTCGACCATCATGGGCGTGCCTCGGCACCGGCGGAGCGGATACCGGGTCGCCTCTTCCATGGCCCGGCCGATGGCTGGGTGGCCGCGGGGAGGTCGACCTGATGCGACAACTTCCAGG
>CAYGKX010000047.1:0-7241 GCA_964350225.1 uncultured Rhodospirillaceae bacterium
CGAGCAGAGGACGACGTCATAGGTCTTGTCGGGCTGCCAATTGAGAAAGTCAGCCTGGATCGAGCGGATGCCCGGCGCTGTGGACGGGTTCGCAAGGTCCAGGGAGGCCCTGTCCGGTATCCAAGCAAACCACTCGATATATCGACAGGCGGCGGACCCGATATCGATGAGCGACCGGGCATCCTCGCCCGCAATCTGCACGAAATTCGCCAGAGTCTGATAATAGACAAGGCCCCGTCGGATCTCCCAATAGGTGGCCGCCTTTCCCGTCTCGGCATAGAACGCCACCCCTTGCTCATCCCTATTTCTCGGTCCCATTCGGCGGGCCAGGCGCACCGGTACCAACACGCCGCCCACGCTCGTTAGCTGCAACAATTGACAATTCTGCGATCGCGTAGGTTGCTGCGTCAACAGACCGGTTCGCCCCGACCCCAAGGAAGGCTGCGGTATCGCATCACCTCGCCCCCTCCCCACCCTCCGTGCTGCGGCGCACACATGCCCTTGCGCGGGGCGCGGGACTGGGCGATGCTGCGGCCCGTGACGACGACAGCACCCGATATTCTCCGCTTCGACGAGGTCCTTACCCGTTTCGGCGACGAGACCATCTACGACGGCCTGACCTTTTCCGTCCGCGAGGGAGAGTTTCTCTGCATCCTGGGCCCCAGCGGCTGCGGCAAGTCGACCTCGCTGCGCCTGATGGGCGACCTTCTGGATATCCAGGGCGGGACGATCCGGGTCGACGGGCAGACCCCGAAGGAGGCCTGGGCGAAGCTCGCCTATGTCTTCCAGTCGCCCCGGCTGGTCCCCTGGCGGACGGCGCTGGGCAACGTCATGCTGGGCATGGAACTCCGCTTCGACAACCTGCCGAAAAGCCGGCGGGAGGAGATCGCCCGGGAGCATCTGGCCCTGGTCGGGCTGCAGCGGGACATGAAGAAATTCCCGTCGATGCTGTCGGGCGGCGAGCGCCAGCGGGTGTCGATCGCCCGGGCGCTCTCGGTCGACCCGCGCATCATCCTGATGGACGAGCCCTTCTCCGCGCTCGACCTCAACACCCGCCGCCGCATGCGCGAGGAGATCGTGCGCATCTGGCAGGAGACGGGGAAGACCGTGATCTTCGTGACCCACGACATCGAGGAGGCGCTGGTCCTGGCCGATCGCATCCTCCTTCTGTCGAACAAGCCGACCAAGGTTCTGGAACTGATCGAACTCGACGAGGCGCGGCCCCGCGCGATCGACGAGACGCCGAGCCTGCGCAAGCAGAAGGAACATCTGATCGAGCTGTTCCGCACGCTCGAAAGCGATGGGGCCGAGAACGACACGGCCGAGGCCGCCTGAGGCGCCCCGCCGGACACCCGAACGCACACCGACAACTGGTCCGTCAAGGAGAGAGGAAATGAAGAAGCATCTGGTCATTGCCGCGGCCGCCGGCGCGCTTGCCGCCGCCGCCGTCACCCCCGCCTCGGCGAAAGAGAAAGTCACCTATGCCTATCTGCTCGACCCCGCGCTCGAGGGTGTCCTCTACGCGATCAAGAGCGGCAAGGTGACGTCGGACAAGATCGAGATCGAGGCGACGGCGCTGGCCATTCCCGCGCTCATCCGCTCGACCCCGGCCAAGCGGTTCGACGTGATCATGAACGCCGTCATGGCGATCCCCTTCGCGCGCCGCCGCGGGCTCGATCTCGTCGTGCTGTCGACCGCGCTCCGCTCCGCCCCCGGCCGGCTCGGCGCCGGCATCTGGGTCAAGAAGGACAGCCCCTACAAGACGATGGCCGACCTCAAGGGCAAGACCATCGGCAACTACGCCCTGCGCTCGACCGGCACCACCTGGGTCCGCATCGCGCTCCTGAAGAAGTACAAGCTGAACGTCTCCTACAAGGGCGGCGACTTCAAATGGGTGCAGATCCCGGCGCCGGCGCTCCTGTCGGCGCTCGATAACGGCCGGGTCGACGCCGCGACCCTTATCCACGCCCAGGCGTACCAGGCGAAGCAGTCCGGCAACTACCGGGCGCTCGCCTGGACGAACCGCGACATTCACGAACTCTATGGCGTGGACAGCGTGGCCGCGGTCAACGTGACCTATCCGGAAAAGCTGAAGGCGCGGCCGGAGGCCTTCAAGGAATTCAACCGGATGCTGCGCGCGAGCGTCGAGTATGCCCTGAAGAACCCGGACGAGGTGGGCGCCGCGATCGCCAAGACGTCGAAAATCTCTCCGGCCTATTTCAAGGCCTGGCTGAAGGACTATTCCTTCTTCCCGGGCGCGGTCAGCAAGGCGGACGAAAAGGCCATGACGATCGTCTGGTCGGTCTCCAAGGAGATGGGGATCATCAAGAAGGTTCCCGACGCCGCCAAGGTGATCTGGGACCAGGCCATCCGCGACTGATCCGGATGCTCCGAAACGGCATGGCTTCCGAGACCGGCCACCATCCGGCCGGACAGGACGCCGGATGACCGCCAAGGCAGACGCTCCCGCGAGGCGCCGCGCGCGCCTTGCGGGGCATCTTTTTACGCTCGCCATCCTGCTGGCCTGGTACGCGTCGAGCTTCTTCGTGCCGAGCTACCAGGTGCCCGGCCCCGTCCTCGTGGCCGAGCGTACCTGGGCCTTCATGAACGACTGGCACGAAGTACAGCAGATGCTGTACTCGTTCCTGCACATCGTCTCGGCCGTCGCCCTCTCCTTCGTCATCGGCACCTTCTGCGCGCTCCTCGCGCATTATGTCGGCGCGACGCGGACGATGGTGCACGGACGGCTGTCGCCCTTCCTGAATTCCTTCTCCGGCGTCGGCTGGATCTTCCTCGCCATCATCTGGTTCGGCATCAACGCGATGACGGTGGTCTTCGTCATCTCGATGGTCCTGATCCCCTTCGCCATCATCAACATGCGCGAGGGGCTGGAGAGCCTGGACGCGGAGCTCGGCGAGATGGGGCAGAGCTTCACGCGCAGCAAGTGGCGCCAGTTCTGGCTGATCACCGTGCCGGCCCTCTATCCCTTCACCTTCGCGACCATCCGGGTCAGCTTCGGCGTCGCCTGGAAGGTGGCCCTGACGGCGGAGTTCTTCGGCGGCGGGCGCGGCATGGGCTACCTTCTGAGCCTGGCGCAGAACGATTTCGACACGCCCCTCATCTTCACCGTCATCCTGATCATCGTCGCCTTCGTATTCTGCACGGACCGGTACGTGTTCGCGCCGATCCAGGCACGGCTCGCGAAACACCATGGCTGATCCCTCCGTCCGTCCGACATTCAAGCAGCGGAGCGTCCAGCATGTCTTCGCCGAGGGCCTGATCGTCATCGCCCTCCTGGGATGGTGGAGCATGTCGTCGGACAAGCCGCCGATCACGATCCCGGAACCGCAGAATGTCGCGGTCGGCATTTTCGACCTCTTCACGGCGTGGGGGACGCTCGGCCATATCCTGGCCAGCACCCTGCGCATCGCGGCCGCCGTCCTGTTCGCCGCGATCGGCGGCATGCTTCTGGCGATCCTCGCCCACAATGTGCCCGTCCTGCGCGTCATCGTGCACGAGCGGATCCAGCCCTTCCTCAACTCCATGCCATCCGCCGGCTGGGCGCTGTTCGGGATCATCTGGTTCGGGCCGAACCACTTCACCATCGTCTTCGTCATGGTGATGATCCTGATGCCCTTCGCGCTCGTGAACATCGCCGAGGGCCTGCGCGAGATCGACCAGGAAGCGCTGGAGATGGCGCGGAGTTTCACGCGCAACCGGCGCAAGGTCTTTTTCAAGATCACCCTGCCGCTTCTCATGCCCTACATCATGGGGGCGCTGCGCATCGGCTATGGCGTCGGCTGGAAGGTCGGCGTCATCGCGGAGCTGTTCGGCGGCGAGAGCGGCATCGGCTTCCTCATCCTGCGCGCCCAGACAGTGGCGGACGCCACGACCGTCTTCGCCGCCTGCTTTGTCATGGTGATCATGTTCTGGGCCGGCGAACGGCTGGTGCTGAACCCGCTGGCGCGGCGCTACCAGAAAAACTGACCGGACCAGAGACCATGAATACCGTCGTCGAGACCCGGACCGGCAAGGTCCAGGGGTATCACACCGGACGCTGCCTCTTTTTCGGCGGCATCCCCTATGCCGCGACCGTGGCGGGTGCCAACCGCTTCCGGCCGCCACGGCCGCCGGAGCCCTGGACCGGCGTCCGCCCGGCGGTCCATCCGGGGCCGGTCGTGCCCCAGAACCCGACCCGGTTCGATCCCTTCCTCGGACCCGACCCCCAGCCCCAGTCCGAGGATTGCCTGTCGGTCAACGTCTGGACCCCCGCGGCGGACGACGCGCGCCGCCCCGTCCATGTCTGGATCCATGGCGGCGCCTATGTCTCGGGCTCCGGCTCCTTCCCGCTCTACGACGGATCGTCCTTTGCCGAACGCGGCGACATCGTCGCGGTATCGATCAACTACCGGCTGGGCGATCGCGGCTATGTCTCGCTCGGCCATCTCGACCCGGCCTACGAGACGTCCGGCAACAATGCCGTCCTCGACCAGATCGCGGCGCTCGAGTGGGTGCGGGACAATATCGCGGCCTTCGGCGGCGATCCGGCGCAGATCACGGTCGGCGGACAGTCGGCCGGCGGGGGGAGCATCACCGCCCTTATGATGGCGCCGGCCGGGCGCGGACTGTTCCACCGGGGCATCATCCAGAGCATCGCGCACATGAGTTTTCGCGACCCGGACCTCGCGATCGAGAATGCCGAAGCTTTCATGCGCTTTGCCGGTGCCGCCGACATTCCGGCGCTGGAGGCCCTGCCGATCGACGTCCTTCTCGCCGCCCAGCGTCAGACAATGCGGACCCGGCCGCCCTGGATGAAGGTCGGGTTCCAGCCCCGATTCGGCGACAGCGTCCTGGCACGCGACATCCTGCCGGCCGCGCGCGACGGGGAGATGCTCGATATTCCGATCATGGTCGGCACGACCTCGGACGAATGGAACCCCTTCGCCTTTTTCATGAACCCCGACGATATCCCGGCGACGGACGGAGAGGCGATTGCCCTTCTGGACAAGGTCATGGGCGATGGTGCGGCGCGCATGGCCCTCTATCGCGACGCGCGTGGCCCAATGCAGGCGCTCGACTGCTTCAACGCGGTCATGGGCGACTGGCGCTGGTGGGCGCCGACCTTGCGCTTCGCCGAGGCCCTCGCGAACCGGCAGCCCGTCTTCCATTACGAATTCGCCTGGTCGTCGCCGACCCATGAGGGCCGGCTTGGCGCGGGCCATTGCGTCGAACTGCCCTTCACCTTCCACAACCTCAATACGCCGTCGAGCCCTTACCTTATTGGCGACCGCCCGCCGGTCGCGCTCGCTGATCGCATGCACGACGCCTGGATCGCCTTCGTCCGGACAGGCAACCCGTCGACCCAGGCCCTGGGCGACTGGCCCCGCTATGATACGGCGCGGCGCGCGACCATGACCTTCGACACGGACTGCACTGTTGTGGACAACCCGCGGCGGGAGCTGCGGGAGCACTGGCTGGGGGAGGCCTGAGCCGCCTACACCGGCTTGTCTCCCAGGAGATAGCGCGGCCCCACGCCGAGGCCGGCGGCCCGGTCCTCCGGATTGTAGAGCGCGCAGTTCTGCAGGGAGAGACAGCCACAGCCGATGCAGCCGTCGAGCTTGTCCCGGAGTTGGGACAGGGTCTCGATACGGTCTTCGATCTCGGCCCGGAAGGCACGGCTGAGGCGGCTCCAGTCGGCGCGGGTCGGGGCGCGGCCGTCGGGCAGGGCGGCGAGGCGGCGGCTGATCTCCTGAAGGGAAAAACCGAGCTGCTGGGCGATCAGGATGAAGGACAGGCGCCGGATGTCGGCCCGCAAAAAGCGGCGCTGGCCGCCGGGATTGCGCAGCGGCGCGATCAGCCCCTTCGTCTCGTAGAACCGGATCGCCGAAACCGACAGGCCCGTCCGGCTGGCCAACTGGCCGATCGACAGCAGGTCGCCACCACGCATTCTTGCCTCCTCAGACGTCGCGTTTTTTAGCCTTGACCTCAACTTAAGTTGAGGAATTAGGGTCCGCACATCCCGGGGCCAAGAGCCCCCGATGCCACGAGGAAGGACCCATGACCAAGGCAATACTCGAACATGTCAATGTCACCGTCAGCGACCCGGACCGGACCGCCGCGGAGCTGGGCGACCACGCTGGCTGGCATCACCGCTGCGCGGGCGCCGCGAAGTTCGGCGGGCGCACCGGCCATGTCGGCAACGATGACGATTACCTCGCCATCTACTCGGTCGGCGACGCCGGCGACCCCTCCCCGGACAGCTACCACGCGAAGGGCGGGCTCAATCATATCGGGATCGTGGTCGACGACCTGGACGGCGCCGAGGAGAGGATTCTCGCCGCCGGCTTCAGAACCCATTCGCATGCCGATTACGAACCGGGCCGGCGCTTCTATTTCGACGACCCGGACGGGATCGAGTTCGAAGTCGTAAGCTACGCCGACTGAACCCAATGGCCCGAGCCATTCGGGCTGGGCATACGGGAGGACCGGAATGCGCCGGCGCGGGACAGATGACCCGCCCGGCGCTTTCGTGCTTACCTTGTCAGGTTCTGTCCCCTGCGTTGCAGGCCTATCCGCCAAGGACCCCCATGACCGATCTCGTTCACGAACGCATCCTGTCCAATCCTGCCCTGTCCATCGACCGGGCAGGCGACGGCGAATTCCTGATCTTTCTGCACGGCATCGGCGGTAACCGGACCAACTGGCGGCGGCAGGTGCTTGCCTGCGCGCCCCACTTCCAGGCCGTCGCCTGGGATGCCCGCGGGTACGGCGAGAGCGACGACTACGAAGGCCCTCTCGATTTCTCGGATTTCGCCCGCGACCTTATCCGCGTTCTCGACCATTTCGGAATCGACAAGGCTCATCTGTGCGGCCTGTCCATGGGCGGTCGGATCTCCCAGGACTTCTGCGCGTTGTTCCCCGACCGGGTGAAGACGATGACCCTCGTCGCGACCTTCACCGGTTTCAAGAATTTCACGCCGGAGGAGCGGCAGAAGTTCATCGATCTGCGCAAGAAGCCCCTGGTCGAGGAAGGCAAGGAACCCAAGGATATCGCACCGGTCGTTGCCAAGGCCCTGATCGGCCCCCATGCGACGGAGGCGCAATATCAGGAGCTCGTCGCCTCCATGGCCGCACTGCACAAGGAGAGCTACATCAAGACCGTCGAAGCGACGACCCTGTTCGACCGGACCGAGGAGCTGTCGAAGATCGCCGTCCCGACACAGCTCATCTTCGGCGAGAAC
>CAYGKX010000047.1:7251-15510 GCA_964350225.1 uncultured Rhodospirillaceae bacterium
CTACCCCGACGAGGTCGAGGCCGCGCTGCGGGTCGAGCTCGCCCAGGAGCTGGCGGTGTTCGCCGCCCCCGCCCTGTGGCGCGCGGCGCCCGGGCAGGACGAGGCCCTGATCGCCGTCGCGACACAGCTCATCTTAGTCGAGCACGACCCGCTGACTACGCCGGAAATGGGCCAGACGATGGCCGACCGCATTCCGGGGTGCGAGTTCCACGTCGTCCCCGTCGTCGGCCACCTCGTCAACCTCGAGGCGCCGGAACGGTTCAACGAACTCCTGCTCGACTTTCTCTTGCGGCATCGCGACGGGTAAGCGGACAGGCGCCCATGGCCACCGAGAAGCAGCCCGCCAAGAGACGCCGGAAGAAGCCGCCCCTCCCCAAATTGTCCATTGGTTGGCGCGAATGGGTCGGCCTGCCGGAGTTCGACGTCGCGCGGATCAAGGCGAAAGTGGATACCGGGGCCCGGACGTCGGCCATCCACGCCTTTCGCATCCGCCCCTTCGAAAGGGATAACGAAGCCTGGGTGAGCTTCGAGCTCCACCCATTGCAGCGGGACTCCGCGGATCCCATCGCTTGCGAGGCCCGTGTCGTCGACCGCCGCCGGATCCGCAGCAGCAACGGCCGGACAGAGTGGCGCTATGTCATCCGGACACCCCTGGAGATCGGCGGACGCCGCTGGCCGATCGAACTGACGCTCGCAAAGCGCGACGAGATGGGCTTTCGCATGTTATTGGGCCGCACGGCGCTGCGCCGGCGCGTCGTCATCGACCCGGCCAAATCTTTCCTGACCGAGGATTAACCGGGCCTTCTGCCCGGCGGGGCGACAAAAGAGCCGGCCTGTTCCCGTCAACCGATTGATGCGAGATTGCAACGATCGGTCGGCCCGGACATTGACCCCGACACACATGTAGCAGGGAGCTTCCGATGAAGATCGTCATGATGGCCCGCAATCCCAGCCTCTATTCGCACCGGCGCCTGGTCGAGGCGGCCGAGGCACGCGGTCACGAGATCGACGTCGTGAATACCTTGCGGGTCTATATGAACATCACCGCCCACCGTCCGGCGCTGCACTATAACGGCGAGGAGCTGGTCGGCTACGACGCCGTCATCCCGCGGATCGGTGCTTCCGTGACCTTCTACGGGCTCGCCGTCTTGCGTCAGTTCGAGATGATGGGCGTCTATCCCCTGAACGAATCCGTCGCCATCGGCCGGTCGCGCGACAAGCTGCGGTCGCTTCAGCTCTTGGCCCGCGAGGGGATCGGTCTGCCCGTCACCGCCTTCGCCCACGACCCGCGCCAGACGGAGGAAGTGCTGAAGATCGCCGGCGGCGCGCCCGTGGTGATCAAGCTTCTGGAAGGGACCCAGGGCATCGGCGTCGTCCTGGGTGAGACCCACAAGTCCGCCAAGTCGGTCATCGAGGCGTTTCGCGGTGCGAATGTGAACATCCTCGTGCAGGAATTCATCAAGGAGGCGGGCGCCAGCGACATCCGCGCGCTGGTCATCGGCGGCAAGGTTGTCGCGGCGATGCAACGGACCGGCGTCGAGGGCGACTTCCGCTCCAACCTTCATCGCGGCGGCACCGCCAAGCCGATCCGGATCACCCCCGAGGAACGCTCGACGGCGGTGCGGGCGGCGAAGACCCTTGGACTGAATGTCTGCGGTGTCGACCTTTTGCGCTCCAACCACGGCCCTGTCGTCATGGAAGTGAACAGTTCGCCCGGGCTGGAAGGCGTCGAGAAAGCGACGGGGATCGACGTCGCCGACAAGATCGTGGAGTTCATGGAGAAGCACGCCAAGCCATACCGGACCAAGACGCGGGGCATCGGGTAATGCCCGCGGTCGCGCCGTTCGCCCTTGGCGGCGAGAGCGTGGCGCCCGGCACCCGACGGACAATCGACCTGCCGCTTGGCGTATTGTCGAACCACACGCCCGTGACCTTGCCCGTGCATGTCGTCCATGGCCGGCGACCGGGGCCCGTCCTCTTCGTCAGCGCGGCCATTCACGGCGACGAAATCATCGGGGTGGAGATCATTCGCCGCGTCCTCCGGTCCGCCCCCCTCCGTCGTCTGCGGGGCACCCTTCTCGCCGTCCCGATCGTCAATTCCTATGGCTTCATCAGCCATTCGAGATATTTCCCCGACCGGCGGGATCTGAACCGCTCCTTCCCCGGTTCCAGCAAGGGGTCGCTGGCCGCGCAGGTCGCCCATACCTTTATGGAGGAGATCGTCGCCCGGGCGGATTTCGGCATCGACCTGCATTCCGCCGCCGTGCACCGGGTGAACCTGCCGCAGATCCGCATCAGCGAGGCCAAGGGCCGGCTGCGCGAGCTCGCCGTCGCATTCGGCGCACCCGTGGTCCTGATCTCGCGCGAACGGGAAGGCTCCCTGCGCATGGCTGCCGGAGAGGCCGGGGTCGGCGTCATGATCTTCGAAGGCGGCGAGGGTCTCCGCTTTGACGAATTCGCCGCGCGCGTCGGGACCAAGGGCATCCTCCGGGTCATGCGGGCACTGGACATGGTGGGCGGCCGCAGCCTCGAGGCGAACAGCATCCAGCCGGCGCTGTCGAGCGGCAGCCGCTGGCTGCGGGCGCCGGAAGCGGGCCTCTTGCGCAGCTATCGGAAGATCGGCGACAGCATCGCACGTGGCGACGTCATCGGGACGATCGCGGACCCATTCGGCGACAACGAGACGGATATTCTAAACGAGAAGGACGGCCTCCTGATCGGGCGCACCAACCTCCCCGTGGTCAACCAGGGCGATGCCCTGTTTCATGTCGCGGAAGTTCGGCGTCCGGTCGCGACGGAGAGCGCGCTTCAGGAACTGGAGGAAAGCATGCAGGCGGATCCCATGTTCGACGAAGACGAGATCCTCTGACCCCGACCGGCGGACACACCAGATGGGAACCGACTGGACGAGCTTGGTCTCGATCGGGCTGTCGACCCTGCATATCGGCGGGGCGACCCTGGTTACGATCCATGCCCTGCTGCGACAGCGCGACAGCGCCGCTGCGGTCGCGTGGATCGGGTTGGCCTGGCTGTCACCAATCTTCGGTGTCGTCCTCTACTACCTCCTGGGTATCAACCGGGTCCGCCGCCGCGCGCGCAAGCTGACGCCCCAGGGAGACGCCCCGGCGGCGCCGGCGACGGGCTTCGAATTCGGCCGCGATCAGGTCGGGAATCTGCCGGACGAGGTCGCCCATTTCATTCCTCTCGGTGTTCTGGGAGAACGCCTGACCGGGCGCCCGCTTCTGACCGGCAATCGTTTCACCGCGCTGCGCAACGGCGACGAGGCCTACCCCGCGATGCTGGAGGCCATTGCCGGGGCAGAGCACAGCGTTGCCCTCACCTCCTATATCTTCCGGGACGACGACGCCGGCCGGCCCTTCATCGACGCCCTGGTCGCCGCACGCGACCGAGGAGCGGAGGTCCGCGTTCTCGTCGACGGGCTGGGCAGCGGCTATTTCCTGCGCGGTGCGATCGGCGCCCTGGCAGAGGCCGGCGTCCCCGCCGAACGTTTCCTGCACACCTACGTCCCCTGGCGCATGCCTTACCTGAACATGCGCACGCACAAGAAGATCCTGGTCGTCGACGGCCAGACGGGCTTCACGGGCGGCATGAATATCGGCGCGGAGAACGTACAGGCGCTGAACCCGCGCCACCCGGTGCAGGACATGCATTTCCGGGTCGACGGCCCGGTCGTCGCCCATCTGATGCAGGCCTTCGCCGAGGACTGGGCCTTCACCACCGGCGAGACCTTGGAGGGCGGCATCTGGTTCCCGCCGCTCGAGGAAGTCGGGCACGAGATCGCGCGCGGTGTCGCGAGTGGTCCGGACGAGGATTTCGAGAAGCTTCAGTCGATGATGGCCGGCGCCCTGGGCCGCGCCCGGGAGACCATCCGTATCGTCACCCCCTATTTCCTGCCCGACCGACGCATGCTCTTCAGCCTCACCCTGGCAGCGATGCGCGGCGTCAGGGTGGAACTGGTCCTCCCCTATCCCTCCAACCACTGGATCGTCGATTGGGCCACATCAGCGCTGCATCGCGAACTGCTCGCCGCCGGCATCCGGGTGTTCCTGGTAGCGCGCCCGTTCGACCACGCCAAGCTGATGACGGTCGACGGTTTGTGGGCGCTCATCGGCAGCGCCAACTGGGACGCCCGCAGCCTGCGCCTGAACTTCGAGCACAATGTCGAATGCTACGGCACCGAGACCGCACCGATGATCGACCGTTATATCGACGATCGGATTTCCATATCCCAGGAACTGAGCCTGGCGGAGGTCGCCGACAGGGGCATTGTCCGCCGGCTGCGCGATTCCGCGGCGAAGCTTCTGCAGCCCTATCTCTGACCTGTCGCTATTGACGGGCGCCCCTCACGCGCCAGATAACTCCATCCGATCCAGAAAGCTCAGACGAGAGGAACCGGCCGCCCCGGCGCCAGCCGCCGGTCGGCCGCGACAATGCGAACCGAATGACCGAAAGCCCAACCCTCGGCACAGCCGGCGCCGCCACATCGGGCGTCGCGCATGATGCGCCCCGCCGGACCTTTGCGATCATTTCGCATCCCGACGCCGGCAAGACGACCCTGACGGAGAAGCTCCTGCTTTTCGGCGGCGCCATCCGCATGGCCGGGCATGTCCGTGCGCGGGGGGAAAGGCGGCGCACCCAGTCGGACTGGATGGAGATCGAACGCACCCGCGGCATTTCCATCTCCAGTTCGGTCATGACCTTCGAGCGCGACGGCATCGCCTACAACCTGCTCGACACGCCAGGCCATGAAGACTTCAGCGAGGACACCTACCGCACGCTGACCGCGGTCGAATCCACGATCATGGTGATCGACGCGGCCAAAGGGATCGAGGCGCAAACCCGGAAGCTGTTCGAGGTCTGCCGGTTGCGCGACATTCCGATCGTCACCTTCATCAACAAGGTGGACCGGGAAGGCCTGGACCCCTTCGAGCTGCTTGACGAAATCGAAAGCTCGCTCGCGCTCGACGTCCGGCCGGCGACCTGGCCGGTGGGTATGGGCGGGCAGTTCCACGGCTGCTACGACCTGTGGCGGAACCGTTTCCTGACAGCACAGGACGGGCGCGGGGCGGCTTTCGAGACGGCGATCGACTGCTCCGGTCTGGACGACGATCTCCTCGCGAAGCGTGTGCCCGACGACATCCTGGAGACCTTTCGCGACCAGGCGGAACTGGCTGCATCGGCCTATGGAGATTTCGACCGGGAAGCCTATCTCGGCGGCCACATGACACCCGTCCTGTTCGGCAGCGCCCTCAAGGACTATGGCGTCACCGAACTCCTCGACACCCTGGCGGCGAACGCCCCGCCCCCCCGTCCCCAGCCGGCAGAACCCGAGACGATCGACCCCGCGTCCAAGTCCGTCACCGGCTTCGTCTTCAAGGTCCAGGCCAACATGGACCCCAACCACCGCGACCGGGTCGCCTTCCTGCGTCTGTGCTCGGGCCGGTTCAAGCGCGGCATGAAGCTGCGCCAGGTCAGGAGCGGCAAGTCCATCGCCGTCCACAACCCGATCTTCTTTTTCGCCCAGGAGCGCGCTCTGGCGGAAGAAGCCCTGCCGGGCGATATCATCGGGATCCCGAACCACGGTACGCTCCGGGTCGGCGACACCTTGACCGACGGTCCCGACGTGAAGGTCACCGGTATCCCCGACTTCGCGCCCGAAATGCTGCGCCGCGTGCGCCTCGACGATCCCCTGAAGGCGAAGCAACTGCGCCGCGCCCTGGAAGACCTGGCCGAGGAAGGCGTGACACAGATGTTCCGGCCGATGCTGGGTTCCCAATGGGTGGTTGGCGTCCTGGGGCAGCTCCAGCTCGACGTCCTCGCGTCGCGCATGGCCGAGGAGTACAAGATCGCCGTCGGCTTCGAGATGGCCCCATTCGAGACCGCGCGCTGGGTTGCGGCAGACGACCCCGCGCTGCTCAAGCGTTTTGTCGAGAAACAGCGGGCGGCCATGGCGGAAGACCGCGATGACGCCCCGGTCTACCTCGCCCGCAATGCGTGGGAACTGAACCACACGACCAGGGAATGGCCGGACCTGCGCTTCCTGAAGACGCGGGAACGGGCATAAAGGGGCTCCCGGGAGCCCGTCGCCGCATCCTTCGACAGGCTCAGGATAAGGAGAGCGGATTATCCGCCAACCTGAACCGCCTCACCCTGAGCTTGTCGAAGGGTGAGCCTGACGAAGGATGCGCCTTTAAGACGCGCCGCCTCTCCGGCACTCGCCGGAACCGCGCCCCTACTTGAACAGGTCCTCGCCCTTCATCCCGGCATACAGGTGGGCGACATACTCGCCGTAGCCGTTCCAGATCTTGGTCGGCACCCGCTCGTTCGTCCCCAGGACGCGCTCGGTCGCCTGGGACCAGCGAGGGTGCGGCACCTTGGGATTCACGTTGGCCCAGAAACCGTATTCGGATGCTTGCAATCGCTCCCAAAAGCTCTTCGGCCGCTTGTCGGTGAAGGTGAAGTGAACCAGCGACTTGACGGCTTTGAACCCGTATTTCCACGGCACGATCAACCGCAAGGGCGCACCGCTCTGGGCTGGCGCGGGCTTGCCGTAGATGCCGGTGACCATGAAGGCAAGCTCGTTCGTCGCTTCCGCCATCGTCAGCCCCTCGACGTAGGGCCACGGATACCAGCTTTGCCGCTGGCCAGGCGCGACCTTCGGGTTCTGGAAGGTCTTCATCGCCACATATTTGGCGCCGCCGAGCGGTTTGGCGAAATCGACCAGCGCCTTCATCGGGAAACCGCTCCACGGCACCACCATCGACCAGGCCTCGACGCAGCGATGGCTGTAGATGCGCTCCTCGAGCGGCATCTTCCGGATCAGTGTATCGATATCGACTTCCATCGGCTTCTCGACCATGCCGTCAATCTTGACGGTCCAGGGCCGGAGCGGCAGGGCCTGCGCGGCGCGCGAGATGCGCTTGTGCGAGCCGAATTCATAGAAATTGTTGTAGGTCGTCGCCCATTCTTCGGTGGTCAGCGCCCGGGGCGGCTGGTACTTGCCGTTCTTCTTGACCGGATAGAGGTCCGCCGTCGGGTCCTTGAAATTGGCGGCATGGGCGGAGCTGGTGACGGAAGTGTCGTCGTCACACCCCGCCAGCAGGCCGCCGCCGGCCAGCAGGATCGGCCCCGCCGCGAGCCCCTTGATCAAACGCCGACGGTCTTCATAGACCGCTTCCGGGGTTACCTCGCGTTCCGACTTTTCCCAACCGCGTACGATTTTCAGGAGCATGACCGCCTCGCCTTGTCGACCCTTGGGCACGGCGCCGTCCGTGGCACCTGCCGGTTCCTCAAGATATTCCGTCTGCCCCCACTGCCAAACCAACCTTCACTCACGTTTGCGCGACCGCAACGGGCGCTGTTCGGAAAAAACAAGGTTTCTTTTTGATTACCGATTGACATTAACAAAGAGTGGAAAGACCATTGGCCAGAGACATTGATGTCCGAATTTTCAAACATCTGGTATGGGGATCGGCCATGAGACGGCTATATGTTGTAGCTTCCGCTTTGAGCCTGGGAGGGCTTCCTGCTCTGCCCACGACCCCTGCGGTGGCGCAGGACGGCATCTACTTCGGCGTTCACGCGGGTGCGAATTTCAAGCACAGCCTTGAAGGCGACGTGAAATCGGGGGGTGCGTCGACCCCCTTCGAACTAACGTCGAATACAGGTTTCATGGTCGGCGGCGCCCTCGGCTACCGGTGGAAAATGGGGCTGCGCGTCGAAGGCGAAATCACCTACCGACGCGTCGGCAACAACGACGTGACGGTGGGCAACGCGACTGGGGCCATCGACGGCAATCAGAATTCCGTCGCCTTCATGTTCAACGGCCTCTACGACTTCAAGCTCGCGGAGAGGTGGCGGCCCTATTTCGGCGCGGGGATCGGCCTGTCGCTCAACGGTCTGAAGGTCGAATCGATCAGCTCTCCGAGCTTCGACTTCATCAAGGACACAAACCCGACCTTCGCCTATCAGGGGATTGCCGGGATCGACTTCAGTCTCAGCCAGACCCTGTCGCTCGGCCTGCAGTACAAGGTGTTCGGCACGACCGGCACCGACTACAAGTTCAAGACCGCACCGAATACGAAGGCCGACGCCAATCCCCAGCTCGATCACAGCGTGGTCCTGAGCATCAAGCTGCATTTCGGCTCGACCGAATAGCCAGGGACCCGGTCCACCCGCCCGACGGATGGCGGGGCGAGAGCCTGACTGCCGTATGTGCCGGCGGGCGAGGCCCGGCCC